>DATHGE010000293.1:0-9257 GCA_035317805.1 Flavobacterium sp.
GATCGAGCTCAATAAAGATATTGATGCGTCAAAACTGACCCTCGATGAGGTGAAAGAGATGATCGCCAAGAAAACGCCGGCAAAGAAAGCACCTGCTAAAAAAGCGCCGGCAAAGAAAACAACAGCAAAAAAGAAATAAGATATGGGATTGGATTTTCTCGTACCCGTAGATGCAGAAACCATTTCCTTTGTTGAAGGACTGTCATCGCAGCATCTGGGGAGCAAAGTGGTTTTTCATACCGAAAAGGATTTTCCCGATTTGACCCAGGTAAAGATTGCCATTATTGGCGCCATGGAGAACCGCGGGGCTAAAAAAACCGAGGCGGTCGACTTGTCGCATATCCGCGAAGAGTTGTATACCCTTTTTCCGGGGAACTGGCATGTTTCTATAGCCGATCTCGGAGACATACTTCCGGGGAACTCGCTTGAGGACACCTATTTTGCTTTGCAGAAAGTGATTGCCGAGCTTTTGAAGAAGAGTATCATCCCGATAGTGATCGGAGGTTCACAGGACCTGACTTATTCGCTTTACCGCGCTTACGATAACCTCGAGCAGATGGTTAATTTGGTATCGGTTGACAGCAGGTTTGATTTCGGGAAAGACAGTGATGCGATTTCGGAATCTTCCTATCTTACGAAGATTGTGATTGACGAACCAAATAACCTATTCAATTACAGCAACATAGGTTATCAGACTTATTACAATTCGCAGGAAGAAATCGATTTAATCGAAAAACTGTTCTTTGATGCCTACCGTCTTGGGGACATTTCTAATAATATTTCGATTGCCGAACCGGTTTTCAGGGATGCGGATATCGTCTGTGTTGATTTAACATCTGTAAAATCGTCTGACTCAGGAAATTTTATTACATTTACGCCTAATGGTTTTAACGGTAAAGAAATCTGTGCTTTGTCCAGATACGCCGGAATCAGTGATAAGGTTTCACTATTTGGGATATTCAACCATGAAAATTCCAGGCAAGAATCGGTTTTGATTGCAGAAGTTATCTGGTATTTTATTGAAGGTTTCCATTACAGGTCGAACGAATACCCTTACGGAAGCAAAGAAAACTATCTGAAGTATATAATTCCGCTCGAGGAGGAAGAGTTGGTTTTCTATAAAAGTAACAAAACAGACCGCTGGTGGATAGAAATTCCATTTATTTCAACGGCCAATAATAAATTGAAAAAAAGCACGTTATTACCATGTTCATATGAGGAGTATCTTGCCGCCTGTAACCAGGAAGTTCCGGAAAGATGGTGGAAGGCCCAACGTAAGAATATTGTCTGAATCCTGTCGATTAAAAACAAAATTCCAGGGATTAAATGCAGTTTGAATAAAATTTATCAACAACGTTTAATAAGAATAATATTATAAAACATATAATTTTAAGCACTTTATCGGTGTTTTTTGCACTTTATCGATAAAACATTTTTTTTATATCGTATTTAATTTTAATTTTGGTCTGTAAAATAAATTTTACGACAAATAATTGCTTTTTTGAAAAATAATAAATAGGTTTACGCCCTTAAAAATATGAATACATACATAACCCAAATTTATATGAAGAAATTCATTGCATTTACAGTAATTTCGGCTCTCTTGGTTGGCTGTGGCGGGTCTAGTGACAAAGGCGAATTGGTCGGAGTAAAAGGAAAAAAATGGCATCCGGAAAAGCCTTACGGAATGACATTGGTTCCTGGTGGATCTTTTATCATGGGTAAATCCGATGATGATATTCCTAATGTACAGGACGCGCCAACAAAAACTGTTACAGTTAGGTCTTTCTATATGGATGAGACTGAAATCACGAACAGCAAGTACAGAGAATTCGTAGAATGGGTAAAAGATTCTACCATGAGAGTGCGCCTGGCTATTCTTGCTGATGAAGTTGGTGGCGGCGGTGCGGCCGGAGGCGGAGCAGCTAAAGGTAAAGGTGGGAAAGGCGGAAGCATTGGCGACTTTGCTTTCAACGATGCCGATCCTGCTAAAATGACGCCATACGATAAATACATGTATGAAAACTACTATAGTGTTGGTACTGAAGATGATCCGTATGCTGGAAGAAAACTAAATCATAAAGTGAAGTTGATTAAGGATACTTCTAAATATCCTGACGAATATTATACTGAGGTAATGGATAGTATGTATCTTCCGGTAGCTGAATCTTTCAATGGCTTAAGAACAATAGATGTCAATAAATTGAAATTCCGTTATTCCTGGATGGACATTCAGGCTGCTGCTAAAGCTAAAGTAGGAAAAAGAAGTACCTTTATTAAGACAGAACAGGTTAAGGTTTACCCTGATACGACAGTATGGATTAAAGATTTTGCCTATTCTTATAATGAGCCGATGCATAACGATTACTTATGGCACCAGGCCTACGGGGAATATCCTGTAGTAGGTGTAAACTGGAAACAGGCCAAAGCATTCTGCGCCTGGAGAACATTAAAGAAAAACACTTACATCAAAAAGAAAAAAGGAAGAGATTTGATCAATTCCTTCAGGCTGCCAACCGAGGCAGAATGGGAATACTCTGCGAGAGGTGGTTTAGAATCCGGAGCTTACCCTTGGGGTGGTCCTTATACTAAAAATGACAGGGGTTGTTTCCTTGCCAACTTCAAACCAAACAGGGGAGATTATGCGGCAGACCAGGCTTTGTATACAGTAGAAGCCAAATCATATGAGCCAAACGGATACAATCTTTACAACATGGCAGGGAACGTTTCTGAATGGACTGATTCATCGTATGATGCATCAGCTTATGAATATGTGTCTACAATGAATCCAAATGTAGGTGATACTAAGAACATGCGTAAAGTTGTAAGAGGCGGGTCTTGGAAAGATGTGGCGTATTTCCTTCAGGTAAGTACCCGTGACTTCGAATATGCTGACACGGCAAGAAGCTATATCGGTTTCAGGACGGTTCAGGATTACATGGGAACGACTGTTACCGGCAAATCAAAAAGATAAAAATTTAACCAATTTTATATATTAACTTAACTAACTAAAAATTATTATTATGGCATTATTAAGCAAAAAAGCAATGAATTTCGCTTACGGTATGGGAGCGGCGGTTGTTATTATCGGAGCATTATTTAAAATTACACACATTGAATTTGGTTTTATTACTGGAAACCTGATGTTGACTATAGGACTTGTTACTGAAGCTTTAATCTTTGGTTTATCGGCTTTCGAACCGGTAGATGACGATATCGACTGGACTTTGGTTTATCCGGAACTTGCAGGCGGCATCGCTAAAAAGAAAGAAGACCCAAAAGAAGCTCAAGGTTTGCTTTCTCAAAAATTAGACAATATGTTGAAAGAAGCTAAAATTGACGGAGAGTTGATGTCAAGTTTAGGAAACAGCATCAGAAACTTCGAAGGTGCTGCAAAAGGAATCGCTCCAACAGTTGACGCTATTGCTTCTACCAAAAAATACAGCGAAGAAATGAACATGGCTGCTGCACAAATGGAATCTTTGAACAGCTTGTACAAAATCCAATTGGAAAGCGCTTCAAGAAATGCACAAATCAACAATGAAGTTGCTGAAAACAATTTAAAATTAAAAGATCAAATGCAGTCATTAACATCGAACTTGTCTTCATTGAACAATGTTTATGGTGGAATGCTTTCTGCAATGGGTAACAGAGGATAATTTCTGACTATTTTTAATAATATCAACTTAACTAACTAATTAGAAAAAATGGCAGGAGGAAAATTAACCCCTAGACAGAAGATGATTAACCTGATGTACCTGGTTTTCATCGCGATGTTGGCTTTAAATATGTCCAAAGAAGTCTTATCGGCTTTTGGAATTTTGAATACTAAAATTGAAAGCTCTAATGCAATAGCAGACACCAGAAACGCTTCTTCTTTTCAACAGTTAGCCCAAAAAGCCTCTGAACAAGAAGGTATTTATGGTGCTAAGAAACTTAAAGTCGAAAAGATAAGAGCGGTTTCTAAAGAATTTGTAGATTATCTGGAAGGCATTAAAACCACCATCACCAAAAAATTCCCTAAAGACAAAGAGGGTAATTATCCATGTGAACAAATGGATAAAAGTGATGAGATTGACAACATGTTCTATACTGGAGACAGAGAATCAGCAAAAGCAAAAGAATTTTTAGCGCACATACAAGGTTATGCAGGTAAGATCAAAGCAATCGGAGGAAGCTCTATTGCAGAATCTGAAATGAAAAAAATCGAAAAAAGATTTGCTACAGATGCTGTTTATTCTGAAAAAGCGGGTGCAAAGTTACCTTGGTTGGATTATAACTACCACCACTTCCCATTAATCGCTTCTGTAACCAAACTGACTCAACTTCAGGCGGATATCAAAGCAACGGAAAGTGACGTAATGACAGGGATGTTCCAGTCAGATCTTGTTGCTGCAGCCTCTTTAACAAAATACCAACCAATCGTTGTTCCGGATAAAACGGCTTTCTTCCAGGGAGAAGCAGTAACCGGGAAAATTATCCTTGGTAAATTTGATCCGGATCTGGTTGCAAAATCAGTTATTGTAAATGGAACCAGTGTTAAAGCTACAGCCGGTCAGGCCAATTTCTCTTTCGGAGCAGGCAATGTTGGAGAACATGAGATTACAGGTTCTTTCAATTTCGACGAAAATAATAAAGTAGTAAGCTTGCCAATCAAAGGAAACTACGTTGTGGTTCCAAAACCGAATTCGGCTACAATTTCAGCTGATAAAATGAACGTTGTATACAGAGGTGTTGTCAATCCAATGACGGTTTCTTTCGCAGGTATCTCTGCTGATAAAGTTTCTGCAAGCGGATCTGGATTAAGTTCAGCCGGGAAACCTGGTGCATACAAAATGAGCCCTGGGCAAGGAACTGAAGCAGTAATCAGCGTTACAGGTACACTTCCTGACGGAACAAAAGTATCTGATAAAAAAGTATTCAGAATCAAAAGTATTCCTGCTCCAACCGGTTGTGTTGGGGGTGAGTATGGTGTTGTCAAAGGTGCCAAATCACGTCTTCAGGTATCGCAGATTTCTGCAAAAATGCTTGATTTCGACTTTGATGTTAAATTAAGGGTAACAGGATTCAGTCTGAAAGTTACCGGCCAGGCTACAGTTGTAGTTAGCGGTGACAGGGTAAATGCACAATGTGCTGCCGCATTGCAAAAAGCTGGCAGAGGTGATCAGATTACAATTTCTGACATCAAAACCAAATTGGAAGGATCTGATATTTTCCTTTCAAGAACGGCTCCGGTTATTTACGAAATACAATAATAATTTAAGTTAGACCGTTATCCTACTTAGACTAGACAATTTATAATTATACAAAGATGAAGTACAAAAATTTTTTAATCGCTATTGCACTTGTCATAGGAAGCTTTTCTTCATTTGCGCAATCGAATTTGCTCAACGCAAAGACTCCTGATGAAATCGGGAAAAAAACGGCGGCACAATTGATTTCCGACAATGATAAGCCATTGCCATATGGTTATGTGCATGACAGGGATGTCCTTATGGGAAAAACAACCTGGGAAATCATCGATTTGGATGAAAGAATCAACTTCCCGATGTATTATCCTATCGACACAGCCAATATCGGTAAAGAAAGAAGATCATTGTTTGATGTCTTATTGAAAGGGATTAAAGACGGAAAAATCACTGAGGTGTATTCCGACAGCTATTTCAACACCAAAAAGACATTGAAAGACATGAGTACTTCATTCACTTATGTTGATACTACGAATGCGGGTAAAGAAGAAATGAACAACTATCTTTCGGATTACAAATCTGGGAAGAAAATTCTTGACCCACAGTACATCAACAAAAAGGAATTGGGTGCTATAGATATCTCGGATTATAAGATTAAAGGATACTGGTATTTTGACAAACGTCAAAGTGAACTCAAATACAGGCTCTTAGGAATCTGCCCTGTGTCTCCTGAAGCGAAAGAAATTGGTGCTGAAGCACCGGATTACATCGAACTGTTCTGGATTTACTTTCCGGCAGTCAGGGATATTTTGCATGATGCGTCGGCTTTTAACGATCGAAACTCGGCCATGCCGATTACGTTCGACCATTTGCTGAACTCACGAAGATTCAATGCAGTCATCTATAAGGAGGAAAATGTTTATGGCGACCGTGAAATTGCCGAATATATGAAAGAGAACTCACAGATGCAGCTTTTGGAATCGGAAAGGGTTAAAGACAAGATCCGCGATTTTGAACAGGATATGTGGAACTACTAAGAATCACATTTATTATACAAAACTCCCGCTATTACAGTGGGAGTTTTTTATTTTTGCACCATGACAGATTATATCATTGTAGGATCCGGTCTGGCCGGAATCGCTTTCGCGGAAACCGCTTTGCAAAACGGGAAATCCATTTTGGTATTCGACAACGATTCGCAAAACTCGTCAAAGATTGCCGGCGGATTGTACAATCCCGTTATTCTTAAACGTTTCAGTAAACTGCAGCATGCGCAGGAACAGTTACTCACGCTTGATGAATTTTACAAAAATACAGAACAGAAACTCGGCGTAAAACTCAATTTCAACCTTCCGGTACTCCGGAAATTCTTCTCTGTCGAAGAGCAAAACAATTGGTTCATTGCTTCAGACAAACCCGGACTTTCACCATTTCTTTCCACAACTTTAATTACAACAAAATACAAAGGTATTGATTCGCCATTCGACTATGGTGAAGTGCTGCAAACTGGCTATGTCGATACCGCTTTGCTTTTGAAGCAATATAAACGATACCTGTTTGCAAACGATTTTTTTGAAGACACTTTTTTCGATTACACAGCTGTCGAAATCAAAGAAGGTTTTATCCAATATAAGGATTTCCAAGCCAAACAGCTCATCTTCGCTGAAGGTTTCGGAATGCACGCCAATCCTTTCTTCAGACATTTGCCATTAGACGGAACCAAAGGCGAGCTCTTCATCATCAAAGCGCCCAATCTCGCGCTGGATGTTATCGTCAATACGAACGTGTTCATCCTGCCTTTGGGAGATAGCCTTTTTAAAGTGGGCGCAACCTATAACTGGGAAGATAAAACAAACACGACAACCGAAGCAGGGAAAGCCGAACTGGTCGAAAAGATAAAGGAAATCCTCAATTGTGATTTTGAAATTATCGAACATCTTGCTGGTGTGCGTCCAACGGTAAAAGACAGAAAGCCGCTTCTTGGGACGCATCCTGATTTCAAAAATATCCACATCTTCAACGGACTCGGGACCCGCGGCGTCATGCTCGGCCCCTATTTGGCAAAAATATTATTTGAAAATATAGAATCGGGAACACCAATCGAAAGGGAATTCGACATCAAAAGGTTCGATAAGAAGCAATAAGCTATTTTGCGGCGTTTTTATCGTAAGAGACAAACATATTGATATAAATGTTGCGCGACCATCTTAGAACGAACGGCATCAGTAAAATCAGTGCGGCAAAAATGGAGATGAATGCGGTTTTGACCGAACTTCCGAACAATACAAAAGAAACAATAAATGCGGCAATTCCAACCGCAACGTTCAATCCGTAACTCACATACATCGCACCGTAAAAAAAAGAAGGTTCAAGCATATATTTCAACCCGCAATGGCTGCAACGGTCGTGCATTTTCAATGTCTTGCTCAAATGCAGCGGATTTTGATCGAAATACATGCTTTCTTTCTGGCATCTCGGACAAGTTCCTGTTAAAATGCTATTTAATTTGGATCCTTTTTTTAACATTTGCAAAAAATTTAAACTCCTGATTTGGAGGTGCGAATTTACAACACATTTAAAGATAAAATCACAATAAATGCTTAACATACACAATTTATCGGTTTCCTTCGGAGGCACTTATTTATTTGAAGAAGTGACTTTCCGGTTGGGCGCTGGTGACCGCGTCGGTCTGGTCGGAAAAAACGGCGCCGGAAAATCGACCATGCTCAAAATCCTCGCTAAAGATTTTGCCCCGGATTCCGGAAATATCGCTTCCGAAAAAGAAGTGCGCATGGGTTTCCTGCGCCAGGATATCGATTTTGAACAGGGACGTACCGTTTTGGAAGAAGCATACCAGGCATTTACAGATATTAAGGAAGTCGAAAAGAAATTGGAAGAAATCAACCACCAACTCATAACAAGAACCGACTACGAAAGCGAAGAATATTCCCAGATCATTGAAGATCTTTCCGATTATACACACCGTTTTGAACTGCTCGGCGGTTACAATTATGTAGGCGATACCGAAAAGATCCTGCTCGGACTTGGGTTCAAGCGCGAAGTATTCAACAACCAGACCGAGACTTTCTCGGGCGGTTGGCGCATGCGAATCGAGCACGCCAAACTGTTGTTGCAATCCAATGATATTTTGCTTTTGGATGAGCCTACGAATCACCTCGATATCGAATCGATTATCTGGCTCGAAGGTTTCCTGCGGAATTTTCCCGGAGTTGTCGTGATCGTTTCCCACGATAAGATGTTCCTCGACAATGTGACCAACCGAACCATCGAAATTTCGCTCGGAAAAGCCTACGATTTCAACAAACCGTATTCCCAATATTTGGAACTGCGCCACGAAATCCGCGAAAAGCAGCTCGCCACGCAAAAGAACCAACAGAAGAAAATCGAAGAGACCGAAAAACTCATCGAGAAGTTCCGCGCCAAAGCCTCTAAAGCATCGATGGCACAATCGCTCATCAAAAAACTCGATAAGGTCGAACGCATCGAAGTCGATGAAGACGACAATTCGGTCATGAACATTTCGTTTCCGGTTTCAAAAGTACCCGGAAAAGTAGTTATCGAAGCCGAACATGTCACCAAAAAATATGATGACAATACCATCCTCAAAGACATAAACCTTTTGGTCGAACGCGGCAGCAAGATCGCTTTCGTCGGACAAAATGGCCAGGGAAAATCGACTTTCATCAAGGCCATCGTACACGAATTCGAATTCCAGGGCAACATCAAGCTCGGTCACAACGTACAGGTCGGCTATTTCGCCCAGAATCAGGCGGAATATCTTGATGGAGAAATTACGTTATTGCAAACCATGGAAGATGCCGCAACCGACACCAACCGTTCGAAAGTGCGCGACATGCTCGGCTCATTCCTGTTCCGCGGCGATGATGTGGAGAAAAAGGTAAAAGTCCTTTCGGGAGGAGAAAGAAACCGTCTGGCGCTTTGCAAATTATTATTACAGCCAATCAACGTGCTTGTAATGGATGAGCCGACGAATCACCTCGATATCAAATCCAAAAACGTACTCAAAGCGGCCTTGCAAAAATACGA
>DATHGE010000294.1:0-2933 GCA_035317805.1 Flavobacterium sp.
AGAACGGGAAAGTCGTGAGCAACGGTGGCCGTGTTTTGGCGGTGACATCTTACGGGGAGGATTTCCAACAGGCCATAAAAAAATCTTACCAAAACATAGACAAGCTAAGTTTTGATAAGATGTATTTTAGAAAAGATATCGGCTTCGACTTACTTTAGGAAAGAGTGCGCCGTGGTATCCTGATTTTCTTCGTTGTTCTGTTCGTGTAGTTTTAGTTGCTTGATCCAATAAAGCATCGCCACTGCACAAACAATCATTAAAATCCAGTTGATGATGTTGGCACCAAACCAGGAGGACAGTTCCAGTTTTCTTAAAAAGTTATGCGGGATAAACATGATGTTTTCGAAAAACCATTGGATTCCTTCAAAAAATGCTCTCATAATGATGGTTATTTTTGATGATTTCAGGCTTTCGGCAGAATATATCTTCCAGTCGCCCGTTTCATTTTTATTATATTTACAGTCACAAAAGAATAAAATATCCTTATGATAACAAGTCTTTTTAGAAAATCTACACCGTTAAATTATTCGCTGGTAATTATTGCGGTTGTTTTTTTCTTTTTTGTTTTCCAGATCGGACATGCAACGGGCGAAAGTTCACTGCTGCACTATGGTCTGAAATTCAGCTTGTTGGCATTTATTTTCGCCTCGCTTTTTATCACCAATTTTATTGTAAAGAAAAACGGATTGAGCAAAGACAGCACCTACACCGTTTTATTTTATTTTATTTTCCTGCTGTTTTTTCCATCGGTTTTTGATGATATGCGATTGGTTATGGCCAATTTTTTCATACTCTTATCCATGAGAAGATTGGTTTCGCTGCATTCGCTCAAAGCCCCTAAGGAAAAAATTTTCGACGCCTCGCTGTGGATTTTCCTCGCTGCGGTTTTCCATTTCTGGAGCATCCTTTTTATCATACTGGTTTTTATCTCGATACTTTTCCATGCGGCGCGCGATTACCGCAATTGGTTCCTTCCGGTTATCGCCTTTTTTGCGGCCATAACGGTTTTCCTGCTGTTTGCAATGATTTTTGATAAAAGCTGGATCGGTTACCTGATCCAAAGCACCCGATTCGATTTCAGGATCAACTATTTCGCAAACAATTTCCAGAACGCCGCCCTTTCGATTTACGCCACCATAGCGTTGTTTTTTGTGGTATCGTTGCTTGCGTCGTTGTCAAACCGGCCGCTGATCCTGCATTCGTCCTATAAGAAAATCATTTCGGCATTCTTTATAGGCGTACTGGTTTTTGTGATTTCGCCCAATAAAAGCAACGACTTGCTCATCTTCACGTTCGCACCGCTGGCCATGATGGCAACGAGCCATATCGAAATTGCACAGGTAAAATGGCAGAAAGAACTTATCCTCGCCGTTATGATTGCCTGCGGAATTTTCGGTTTTTTCGTCCAGTTATAACTTATTCCCATAAGCCAAATCGCCTGCGTCGCCCAACCCCGGAACGATGTAGTTTTTCGCATTGAGTTTTTCGTCAAGCGTCGCCACCCAAAGATGGCAGTAATCGGGCAAATGCTGTTTTAGATAGGCAATGCCTTCGGGCGCGGCAATGACCACGGCGATATGGATTTCCTTCGGTTTTCCTTTTTCCAGTAATTTATTGAAAACGGCAACCATCGATTGTCCGGTGGCGAGCATCGGATCGATCAATAACAGGTTCTTATCCTCAATATTCGGGACCGCTTGGTATTCCACACGGATTTCAAAAGCATCATCGTTGTTCTGGTGGTAACGGTAAGCCGAAACAAAGCCATTCTCGGCATTGTCGAAATAATTGAGGAACCCGAGATGCAAAGGCAATCCGGCGCGTAAAATTGAACACAAAACCAACTGGTCTTCGATTTCGGTGGTTTTTTTAATGCCCAGCGGCGTCTGGATTTCGATTTCCTTATAATGCAGGTCCTTGCTCAGTTCGTACGCCATAATTTCACCGATACGCTCGATATTTCTTCGGAAACGCATGCTGTCGTTCTGTACATGGACGTTTCGGATTTGCCCCAGGAAATGGTTGAGGACGCTGTTGGCTTCGGATAAATAATGGATTTGCATGTTGGATTTACGATTTACGATGTTGGATTTACGCGCGAATATACTCAGTAACTTAGTTGCTCAGCTACTCAGCAACTTTTTTTCAATCATAAAAGTATAAAAAGTATCTTTGCGTTTTAAAATGTAAAGATATGTTTTCAAAGTTAGCCTATTCCGTATTCGAGCAAAGCATTAACGATTATCACCGGTTTGATAATGTAGACCAGCCGATCAGCAATCCGTTTCCGAAAGATAAATTCGAACATTTATTATACCTCAAAAACTGGATCGACACGGTGCAATGGCATTTTGAAGACATCATCCGCGATCCGCAAATCGACCCGGTTGCAGCACTAACTCTGAAAAGAAGAATCGACGCATCCAACCAGGAACGTACCGACATGGTCGAATATATCGACGGTTATTTCCTACAGAAATTCAGCAATGTCAAAGTAAAGGACAATGCCAAAATCAACTCCGAAAGTCCGGCCTGGGCATTTGACCGTCTGTCGATTCTCGCCTTGAAAATTTATCATATGCATGAAGAGGCGACACGCCCCGAAGCTTCACAGGACCACCGCGACAAATGTCAGGTGAAACTTAATGTTTTACTGGAACAAAGAACCGACCTGTCTACGGCGATCGATGATTTGCTGGCTGATATCGAAAGCGGCGACAAGTTCATGAAAGTCTACAGGCAGATGAAAATGTACAACGACGATGAATTGAATCCGGTATTGTACCAGAACAAGAAATAATTTAAGGAGCTTCTCCGGCTATCCGCTGCAATCTTTTTGTTTGTCACGCCGAGCGCAGTCGAGGCGCTTTCTGATAAAAACAAAAAGGATTTCCACTACTATCCGGGCTAGGGTTTCCGTTTCCATTTTAAAT
>DATHGE010000295.1:0-4291 GCA_035317805.1 Flavobacterium sp.
CTGTATAAACGTATATTGTTTTTGAAGTGGTAATTACATCTCCGGCATGCATCAATGTGCCTTCTCCGCTTGCAGGCCCGCCCGTTGCAGAGAAATACTGGCCGATGTTCAACGGCGGCAGCGTATAACTGTCGCAGGCCACCACATCGTCAGGATTATCCGCATGGATAGAGAAGATAGTGATCGTAAAATGGTTCTCGGCCACACAGCCCGTTGCGTTGTCGCTCAAGGCGTAGATGTATATCGTCTGAGTTTCGTTGATGATCGTTCCGCCCGGAAGCATCGTTCCTGTCCCGCCCGGTCCGGTGTAGTAATTTCCGACAGCCAAAGCGGTCAGCTCATAAGAGTTACATACATCGATATCCGACCTCGAGTCGATGGCAGGCTTCGGGTTAACAGTTACCGTAAAAGCATGTTCGTTAAAACAGGTTGGTGTTGAACGCTTGAAAATATATATCGTCTGCGTATCAGTAATGATGTCTCCTGCAAAAAGTTCTGTTCCGCCCTGAGCGGTTTCCGTATAATAAGCGCCGCTAACCAGGGTTGGCAAAATATAGCTTTCGCAAACCGTTACATCTTCCAGTTGGTCGATCAATGGCTGGGCGATACTTGCCGTAAAATGAACATTGTCTGTACAGTTAGGCTGGTCGCTGGTCGGGATATAAATGTAAACGGTGGCCGTCTGCTCCAGAATGGTCCCTCCCGGAATCATGTCTCCGGTTCCAGCAGGACCCGTGAAATAATTACCAATCGGCAGTAGCGGCAGCTTATAGCCGTTACATTGTGAAATATCGGCAGGCGTATCCAGTCCGATGAAAACCGTAAAAGCATCTTCAGTCTTACAATGGTTCGGCGCACCGCTGTCGGCATAAGCGAAAAGGTTGGTTGTCGTATGGATTACGGTTCCGGCCGGAATTGCTGTCCCTCCGCCGTTGGTTGCTGTAAAATAACCGCCGTTTGGCAAGGCAGGCAAAGTATATTCGGTGCAGCCAAAAACATTCGGGTGCTCGCCAATATTAACTGTCGGAAGAATCGTCACGGTAAAATCGGTATCCAGGATACAAAATGGTGCGGTGAGCGATTCGAAATAAACATAAAGCGTCTGCGTTTCTGTGATATCGGTTCCCGGCGTCAAGGCGTTTCCTGTTCCGCCCGGAGCGGTATAATAAGTTCCGTTTTCCAATGACGGCAACGTATAATGGCCGCAATAAGTCCCGCTTCCCGGTGATAAGGTCAATGGATCGATAATGGTTACCTTAAAGCTTGTTCCTGCAAAACAGGTATCCGGGCCGCCGGGCTGGCTGAAAATATAGATGGTCTGCGTTTCCGAAATGATGTCGCCCGCATGCATTGGTGTCCCGGTTCCGTTAGGTCCCGAAAAATAGTTTCCGTTTGTCAGCGGCAACAGTACATAAGGCTCGCACAATACGATATTGTTTATTGAATCTACTAAAGGCAACGGATTGATGAACAGCAGGAAAGAAGTCGTCGCATAACAGCCAGGATCGGTTGCATTCTGGACCCTTACATAAATGGTAAAATTGTTCGTCCCGATATAAGTATTGCCTATCGGGGCTGTACCGCTATTGGCATTTGCCAGCGAGGTGTAATAGGATACCGAATACATTGAGCTGGATTGGCCATTTAAGACGGTTGCCGTTTGCTGGCCAAGGCTAAAGATCCCATTGTTTAATGAAGTCGAACGCGCACACAATGTCAGGTTACCTGGTTGGTTTGCAACCGGAGCCGGAGCCGTCAGCAACTGAAAAGACTTGATGACGAAACATGGCGTATCTGCGCTTTTAACCCTTACATAAATGGTCTGGTTTCCGGTGCTTGTATAATTCAGCGGTAGAATGTTGGTGTTGTTCTGGGCCGCGATCAACGAAGGGTGATAGGTTACCACTGTAGCCGGATTCAACCCTGCCTTAACAATCGGGGTATTGATGGAAAGATCGTAAACATAAGTCCCGCTACCCGAACATTTGTATAGGTTGATCGGATCGTGTACGGTAAATCCCGGGTAAAATTCAACCAAAACCGTATCGGTTACCGGTTGGCAATTGTTTGCGATAAACTGGTAAGTCAGTTCGTAATTTCCCGGTTGTGAAATTGTCAACGCTGGTCCGGTTTCAGGAAGCGTCACATTGTTTCTTTTCCAAATAAAAGAGTAGATGGCAGGATCCAATTCTGAATCGAGCACATGTGTAGTTCCCGGACAGATTGCCGTATTGGCGGCAACAGTCAGGTCTAATCCCAAAACGTCCTGTCCGATATTGAAACTGTCAGAAGAGATAAAAATTGCAGAGTCAGACTCGTTATCGGTCCTGTCGGCGATGACCAATTTGATATGGTATGGCGTGCCAATGGTAAGGTTTGAAGACGCATTGAGCATTTTGGTCTGCCCGTTGTAATTCGTGGCCGAACCGGCTGCTGCCGATCCACCGTTATAGCTTCCAAAATACTGGCTGTTTGCCGAAGGGCAGGAAGAGTTGTATAAAAAGTCCCTGATGGTGACAACAGAAATCGGCAGGTTCGTACTCGGTACTACCGCGAGGTTCGTCGTTACGCCAGTGGTTTCATTGGTTAAAAGGAATGCAAAAGCATCCGAAAACTCACATTGGAAATTCCCATATTCTTCCGATGCAAATAAGAAGTCAAAACTGAAGTTTGGCGAAATCGGCGTAAAGTCGAATTCCAATACCGTTGCATTCACCGAGTTCATCGGGATGCCTGCCGCGGCCAAAGTCGATTCGAGATCGCTGTCTCCTGGCCAGTTCATCGCACCGTCATTCAGGTGCACACTGTTCGGCCCGGGCGCATTGCTCACATTTCCTGTCGAAAGGATAACCCCCGAAGGCATCGGGAAATTTGGGTTCGCATTCTGGAAATATCCGATACCATTGGAGGAACCATAATTCGTTCCGGTTTTCCAGGTGATGTTTGTAGCAGATACACATGGCGAATTAATCAGCACATTGTTGACCAGTTGCGGTACAGTATGCGAATTTGTGTCGACGGTAATTGCCTGCGAGAAGCAATTGGCCGAGAGCGCCAGCGTTAGAATGAGTATTAATTTTTTCATGTTCATCTTTAATTAGGGAAAAAGAATTTATTTTGACGGTTCAAATATTTAACTAATATCGTTAAAATGCAAATAAAATCGATGAAATGCACTTTTTGTAATTTTATTAATCGAATATTCTTACAAATTATGTTTACAAATATGTTGATAAGTAACATGCGCATCAGTTAAAGGGAATCTACAATTTGCGACTACTGCTGGGTATTGCATTTAAAAATGCAAAAGCATCCAAAATCCATTTTCAAAATGCAGCCGATATACCTATCTTTGCACACTTAAAATCACTATCATGTTAGCACAAATTCTTACGCCGCAAATCGAAAAGGCCATCACGGACCTGTTTGGAGTTTCAATCGACAAAATTGAATTTCAGGCGACGCGACGCGAATTTGAAGGCGATATTACGATGGTGATTTTCCCCCTGCTCAAAATAATCAAGAGCAATCCTGTGGAAATAGGTGCTAAAATCGGGCAGTTTCTCGTGGAAAATGTTACCGAGGTTGAAAAGTTCAATGTCGTGGCCGGATTCCTCAATATTGTCATTTCCGATAATTATTACCTCAATTTCTTTAATGGAATTAAGGACGATACTAAATTCGGATTCGCCTCGCCAAAGCCCGAAGACAAAGCGGTCATGGTCGAATATTCTTCGCCAAACACCAACAAGCCTTTGCATTTGGGCCATGTAAGGAATGTGCTTTTGGGTTATTCGGTGGCCGAAATTATCAAGGCTTCGGGGAAAAAGGTTTATAAGACACAAATCATCAACGACCGCGGGATTCATATCTGCAAATCGATGCTCGCATGGCAGAAATCAGGATTAAACGAAACTCCGGAAAGTACGGGCTTAAAAGGTGATAAACTTGTCGGAAATTATTATGTCGCTTTCGACAGGGAATATAAAAAGCAAATCGGGGAACTTGTCGCCGACGGTAAAACCGAAGACGAAGCCAAAAAGCAAGCGCCAATCATGCTCGAAGCACAACAGATGCTGCTCGACTGGGAAGCCGGTGACGAAGCAGTAATGTCGCTCTGGAAAAAAATGAACGGCTGGGTTTACAAAGGATTCGAGCAGACCTATAAAAATATCGGCGTCGATTTCGATTCCTATTATTACGAAAGCAATACCTATTTATTAGGGAAGGAAGTCGTACGGCTCGGTCTCGAAAAAGGTATTTTCGAAAAAGATCCCGATGGTTCGGTTTG
>DATHGE010000296.1:0-4129 GCA_035317805.1 Flavobacterium sp.
GTTTTGGCGGTTGGGAATCCTTATAACTTAACTTCAACGGTAACGGCCGGAATCGTTTCGGCGAAAGCCAGAAATCTGGACACCAACGGAATCCAGTCATTTATCCAGACTGACGCGGCGGTAAATCCCGGAAATTCGGGCGGCGCATTGGTGAATACCAAAGGCGAACTGGTCGGAATCAACACGATGATTTCTTCGATGACCGGATCTTATGTAGGCTATTCTTTTGCCGTCCCTTCCAATATCGCGAGAAAAATTATCGAGGATATTATGGAATACGGAAACGTGCAGCGCGGAATCTTAGGCGTTGAAGGCGGCGAACTCAGCAGCCAGGCTTCCAAAGAACTCGGCATTGCAGAAACGCAGGGATTCTATGTGAGCAAAGTGACGAAAAATTCAGGCGCCGAAAAAGCCGGTTTGGCGAAAGGCGACATCATCGTGAAACTGGACAACAGCAACATTTCGACCTATTCTGAACTCGCGACTTATATCAATACGAAACGCCCTAATGATAAGGTCAATGTCACTTTTCTCAGGAACGGAAAAAATATGGTGCTGCCTGTTACGCTGACCAAAACCGAATTTGTAAGCACCGAATTCAAAGGCATCGAACTCGAAAATATCGATGGTTCCGACAAGAAAAAATTCAGGATTGATTCGGGTGTGAAAATCCGCGAGATCAACAATGACAACCTCAAGCCGTATTACGACGAACTTATCGGCAACATTATCATCAGTGTCGATAACGTCAAGGCGACGGATGTGGAGACGGTTTCAAAAATCATGAGCAATAAGGACGAGAACCAAAGCGTTAGCATTGAAATGATTAACAAAGCCGGGCAGCGGATCAGGATCATTATATAAGGTTAATTCAAATTCTTTAAAAGCCATCTCATTGCGGATGGCTTTTTTATTTGCCTTTAGACAAAAAATTGATAAAAAATAGCGAAATCGTTTTCGTTAACTGTTTCAAATATTTACTTTTGCAGCACCCGAGGCCGGAGGCCGAACTGAACGCAGTTAAATTAAAAAATAACAACACTAACATTTTATAATTTTCATCCATGGGTAATACAATTAAGTACGAAAAAGAGGTTTCCTTTCAGGCAGACAGAAGAAGAGCCGGAGTTGAATTCATCAAAATCATCAGCGATTTATGGTACGACAAGTCGATCGAAATGGTACTTTTCAGAAATCAGCTTCTCGACCGCAATGTGAGCGACATCATCAACCTGCATGAATATGCGGGCGAATTCGTGGGCAAGCCGATTTCTGTTTTTGATTCTGTTGAAATTGCACGCGCCATCCTTTCCCTGGATTTGCCGCCGGCGAAACTTGACATCGGAAAACTGACGTATGAATTCCATGAAGAGGACAACAAATACAGCGACGCCAAAGGTTTCGTAATCGACAAATTAAAGAACGCCAAGGATTTCAAGAACAACAAACCCAAAGACGTTGTGCTTTACGGATTCGGGCGAATCGGGCGTTTGCTTGCGCGCGAATTAATGTCGAAAACCGGAAAAGGAACCCAATTGCGCTTGCGTGCCATTGTAACAAGAGATAAAAACGACGCCGTTTCTTTGGAAAAAAGAGCGTCATTATTGAGATACGATTCGATTCACGGTGATTTTCAGGGTTCGGTGGTTGCCGATGTGGAAAATCAGGCATTGATCATCAACGGAACAACGGTTCACATTATTACCGCCAACGGCCCGGAAGAAATCGATTACACGGAATATGGTATCGATGATGCTTTGGTTATCGACAATACCGGTGCATTCACTACCAAAGAAGCTTTGGAAAGACATTTGGTTTCTAAAGGAACAGACAAAGTTTTATTGACTGCGCCGGGAAAAGGCATCCCGAACATCGTTCACGGCGTCAACCAGAAAGAGCACAATCCGGATGAAGTCAATATTTTCTCAGCAGCTTCGTGTACGACAAACGCCATCACACCGATCTTAAAAGCTGTGGAAGATACATTGGGCGTGGTAAAAGGCCATCTCGAAACGATCCACGCGTATACGAACGACCAGAATCTGGTAGACAACATGCACAAGAAATACCGTCGCGGAAGAGCGGCAGCCCTCAATATGGTCATTACCGAAACCGGTGCCGGAAGCGCGGTGGCGAAAGCATTGCCTTCCTTGGCCGGAAAACTGACGTCGAATGCGATCCGTGTTCCTGTCCCGAACGGCTCTTTGGTCGTTTTGAACCTCGAAGTCGGCAGGGAAACGTCTATAGAAGAAATCAATTCGATCATGAAGCAATATGCTTTGGAAGGCGAACTGGTAGAGCAGATCAAATATTCTTTGAACAACGAACTCGTTTCCTCGGATATCGTAGGCACTTCTGCCCCATCGATCTACGACAGCAATGCGACGATTGTTTCAGCAGACGGAAAAAATATCGTGCTGTATGTTTGGTACGACAACGAATACGGCTACAGCCATCAGGTGATTCGCCTGGCGAAATACATTGCGAAAGTAAGGCGTTATACGTATTACTAGATTGCAGAATTAAGATAGCAGAAAAAAATCCGTTCCGGCTGAGTCAGGACGGATTTTTTGTTGGAAAAATGTTTGAAAATAACCCCTTAATTTGTTTTTGTTGACAAATAAAAGAAACTCCCGAAAAAGATCGCGAATACAAATCGCATTTCAGAAACGGCAATTCTTAAATTTTACAAAAAATTCACTCCATTAAAAAAAATGCGCTCGTTTTTTTTCCTAATTTTAAGACAAACCTTTTGCCTTATGAAAGAAACGACACGCATCCGCAAACTCTTCGAAGACCTTTACGCCGGCGATCCGTGGCTCGACGTAACCATTGTCGGGACGCTCGCAGAATTATCCGCAGCGCAGGCCGCAAACAAACCCGACCCGAATTGGAATTCCATCTGGGAAATCACCAACCACCTCATCAGCTGGCGCGAAAACGTGCTCGAGCGCGTCAACGGCAAGGCTATCAAAACGCCTGAGAACAATTATTTCAATTACGTCATCGATACTTCGGATATTGCCTGGCAGCTCACACTGAAAAGGCTCCACGATTCCCAGGAAGCCTGGCTCGCATTCTTAAAAGACATGCCCGGCGAAAGCCTTGAGAAAATATATCTGGCAAACGAGCACACATACGCCGACCACATCCATGGCATCATCCAGCACGACGCCTATCATTTGGGCCAGATCGTGATGCTCGCCAAACACGTCCTAAAATAAAAATCCGTCTCTTTCGAAACGGATTTTTTTTATGGAAGCATATTCCTGCTGTCCGCTGACACGAGCGTAGCGAATTGGCGAAGCAATCTTTTTTGCCACAGCGATTGCTGTCATCCGAGTGCAGCCGACGGGCAAAAAAGGATGCCGCTTTCATCAGGGCTAGGCAGTTGTTAAACCTGTTCTTTCGGTTTCGTTAAATAATATACCGGGATTCCGGCCAGCATAATCGCCACGCCCCAGCCACAGGTGCTTGTCTTAAAGATCAGCAATGCTACCGACAGCGCCGAAGCCAGCACGATATACAAAAACGGCAGCAGCGGATATCCGAAAGCTTTATAAGGCCTTTCTGCATCCGGCATCGTGCGGCGCAATTTGAAAATTCCGTAAATGGTAAGGATGTAGAAAATCAGCACGATAATGACCACAAAATCCAACAGGTCGCCGTATTTTCCGGTAAGACACAAGGCAGATGCCCAAAGGCATTGCGCCCACAAAGCCCAGGCCGGAACCCCGGCTTCATTCAGGTGCCCGGCTTTTCTGAAAAACAATCCGTCATTCGCCATCGTATAATAGACACGTGCACCAGCCATAATGAGTCCGTTGTTGCACGCAAAAGTCGAAATCATAATCATCACCGCAATAATATAGGTGCCCACGCCGCCAAAAATATACTGCGAAGCCACGACCGCAACCCTGTCGGATTTTGCTGTTGCAATTTCATCCAG
This sequence comes from Flavobacterium sp., assembly GCA_035317805.1. Classification (GTDB taxonomy): domain Bacteria; phylum Bacteroidota; class Bacteroidia; order Flavobacteriales; family Flavobacteriaceae; genus Flavobacterium. Next base: position 3,950 of record DATHGE010000296.1, read on the forward strand.
TGGAATTACGGCAAGATACATCAGGTTGGCCAAAACATAAATGATGCTGACAATCAAAGTCCCTAAAAACAAACTCAGCCCGACATTGCGTTTCGGGTTCTTGATTTCCCCGGCGATAAAAGTAACGCCATTCCAGGCATCGCTCGAAAAAACCGAACCGACCATGGCTGCGGCAATTCC
>DATHGE010000297.1:0-2969 GCA_035317805.1 Flavobacterium sp.
AGCTCAAATGCAGTTGTAAGCGATGATGACGATGTTGTTTCTGATAATGATACCGATTCAGATGATGATGACGTTGCAGAAGCTTCAGAAGAGGAAGATACAGAAGAATAAATATTAATCAAATTTAGCATATAATGAAAAGTAGATCTATAATACTCGCATCGGCACTGCTGATATCAGTTGGCAGTTTTGCTCAGAAAGACCAGATTAAAGCCGCTGAGAAAGCACTGAAAAGTGGAAATGCACTCGAAGCGATCAACCAGCTTAAACAGGCTGAACCATTATTGGCAAGCGCTTCCGAAACCGAAAAGGCGCAATACAATTTTGTAAAGGGAAATGCGTCAAAGGATATGGCCGATAAAAAGATGGAAGTGGGTAAAAATTACACCGCTGCCGCAAAAGCCTACCAGGAAGTGCTTACAATTGAAAAAGCTTCGGGTAAATCAAAGTATACCGAAGAAGCACAGGTTGCTTTAACCGACGTTAAAAAGAGCCTGCTGGGTGTTGCACAAGCCGAAATCGACAAAGGAACCGCCAGCAACGATCCGAAAAACTTTAAGTCGGCGGCCGATTTGCTTTATCAGACTTATGAACTCGATAAAACCAGCCTTGACAATCTTTACTATGCTTCTGTGTATTATCTGAAAGGGGAAGCCTATGACGAGGCGTTAAAGAATTTCCTGGAATTGAAAAAACAGAATTTCTCAGGAGAAGCCACAAATTATTATGCGAAGAATGCCGTTTCCGAAAAGGAAGAGTTCTACGGTGCCACTCCGGCGGCCAAAACAAACCGCGACAATCAGGTCCGACTCAAATTGGCCAGTGCGCCAAGAGATGAAAAAGTCCCGTCCAAAAAGTCTGAAATCACCCGATATATTGCCCTGATCTATGCACAGCAAGGTAAGAATAAAGAAGCACTGGATGCTATTGCTGAAGCGCTGGCTCTAAGTCTGGACGATGATGACCTGTTGACTGCCCAATCAGGAATCTACCTGAAAATGGGTGATATGGAAAATTACAAAAAGGTAACGAGTAAACTGGTTGCCAAAAAGCCAAACGATCCCGATTTGTTTTTTAACCTGGGTGTCGCTTCCGCAGCCGCCGATCCTGTAGCGGCGGAAGGTTATTACAAAAAAGCCATTGCGATCAAACCGGATTATTACGGAGCCTATATCAACCTTGCGGTGCTTACTATACGCGACGAGAAAAAACTCATCGATGATATGAACAAACTCGGCACTTCTGAAAAAGACAACAAAAGATATGAAGTACTCAAAAAGCAAAAGGACGTAATGTACCAAACCGCTTATCCTTATCTCGAAAAAGCCTACGAACTCAAGCCTGATGATAATGTAGGTGAAATGCTTATCTCCATTTATGGCGCGCTCGAAATGACAGATAAGAAAAAAGCGCTGAAAGCCAAAATGGGAAATTAATTTTCCAAAGCATAAAAAAACCGGTTCAATTGTGAACCGGTTTTTTTATGCTTAATTTCTTTATATGATTTTCTTAATCACCCTGAGTTTGTGCGTGTGCTTATTCGCCTCAGCATTATAAATGCCTAAATGATCGAGTCGGTCAATCCTGATTTTCCCACTGCCGTGAATGATATAATTGTCGTCCATAATAATCCCGACATGGATGATCTTTCCTTCCTCATTGTCAAAAAACGCCAGATCGCCCGGCTCGCTTTCCTCTATGAAACTCAAAGCTTCACCCTGGGTCGCCTGTTGTGAAGCGTCGCGCAGCAAATGATAGCCATTGAGTTTGTAAACCATCTGCGTAAACCCGGAACAATCAATCCCGAAAGGCGTCTTTCCGCCCCATAAGTACGGCGCATTGAGATAAGCGAATGCCGTATTGATCAGGTTCGATTTCGGTTTCACGCCGCTGATCCGCATGCCTTCAAAATCAAAATTGTCCACATTGATATCGCTGTGGCTCAAAAATGAAAGCGAAGCGCCCAAAGGTACCGGCATCAGCAGATTATTCGGGGCCGTCACATATTCGATCAGGTCCGAATTCAATACAATCGCATCCTCGGAAAGCTGCTTGTATTGCTCTTCGGTTATGATTCGGAATTGCTTCGTGTCAATCCAGCCTTCATAATCGTCATACTGAAGCCTGATCCGCGTCCATTGTTTCGCCTGTTCCAAAATTTCAAAATGCTCGCCAAACAAGACCTGCGATACAATCTCGCTTCTGTCGCTCGATTCAAATCGCAAAGGAATAATGGCTAAATTACAAATCCCGAACATGTATATTTTTTTTGAAGCTATTCCGGCTATCCACTGCAATCTGTCATTGCGATCAGGTCATTGCGGGCAAAGCGCGGCAATCTCGTAATCGCAATGCCAGGATTTCCGTTTCTATCCGGGCTAGGGCAGTCGTCCTTTAATTAATATCTCTCAATCACAATCGCCGAAGCGCCGCCACCGCCATTACAAATCGCAGCCGCACCAACTTTAGCGTTGTTCTGTTCCAATACATTGAGCAGGGTCACAATAATCCTCACACCCGAACATCCCAATGGATGGCCCAATGAAACCGCACCGCCGTTCACATTCACCTTGTCATTGTCCAATCCCAGAATCTGCGCGTTGGCCAATCCGACCACCGCAAAAGCCTCATTGAATTCGAAGAAATCAACATCGCCCAAAGTCATTCCGGCTTTGTCAAGCGCTTTCGGCAACGCTTTCGACGGCGTCGTGGTAAACCATTTTGGTTCCTGCGCCGCGTCGGCATAGCTTTTAATGTACGCTAACGGCTTCAAACCTAAAGCAAGTGCTTTTTCCTCACTCATCAGGATTACCGCAGCAGCGCCGTCGTTAATCGTCGATGCGTTGGCAGCCGTAACGGTTCCGTCTTTTGTAAACGCCGGATTCAGCGTCGGTATCTTGTCCAATTTCACATTGGTATATTCTTCATCCTTGGTCACCATGATCGGATCACCTTTTCTTTGCGGCACG
>DATHGE010000298.1:0-6613 GCA_035317805.1 Flavobacterium sp.
ATTTTGGCCAACGTGCTGTGAGGTTGTTTTTTTGAGTTGTCTGGAAATCTTCTGCAAGTTTGTGCAGCTGTGCCTGCGATGCAGCGATGTTGTTTGCATCTTGTTCCGATTGGTCTTTTTCGCAAGACGACAATACAAGAACACATGCTAAAAGGGCGACTGTGATTTTCTTAATTTTCATGAGATTTGTAATTTTTAAAAACGGTTGATATTGATTTTTTTATACCTGATGCTAGCAAAGTATCATGGTGTAAAATTAATATGGACCGTTTTTGGTGAACGATGGATAAACCGTAAAATTTGTTAAAGTGTGCCGGACATCGTTCAATGGCGATTAGCCCCGCCGCTAATTTGCCGAAAGGTGAGGTTGATTCTGGGTAAAATTTGTTTGGCAGGTTTCGGTTCCTGCCACTGGCGGAAAAGCACCATTATGGAGTGGAATAAAGCGGCAATACAGCACTCAGGAATTTATAAATCCTGAATTTTATTGTTTATAGAATGTAAGTTTATGTTTGAACACATTGTGATTGCTATTTTCTCTTTACCTGTCGGAATGTTAAATTGATTCCTGGCAAAACTTCCTTTGCTGTTTTTGGTACCGATGCTCGAAAAAAGTATTTGTAGTTACCTTCTTTTGTCTTGATACAAAAGAAGCAAAAAATCAAGGCTGCAAATCAAAAGCTTGAAAACTACCTCGAAGCTACGTTCCGCATACCCAGCCGTTCGCCCTATGGGCTCATCTCGGGGTATGCTGCCACTGCGCTTCTTCGTTGTTTTCTTACACTTTTGATTGGATGCCTTTCTAAGCGGAATCGGTTTTTTTTTTCCGCCGCTGTGCTTTGGAAAAAGATTGTAAGAGCGTTTTTGGTTCGGGGGGATTTGTGGATGTTTTTAGATTCTTTTTACACTGTCATCCGGGGTTTCCCACCAGTTTTTGAGATTTGGGATTGTGGGGTCGGCGTCATCGCAAAGGAGGTATCTTTCGATGATGTTCTGGACACGGCTGTCTTTTAGGAACAGGCCATGAAAATCGAGGCTGTTGCTGGTTTCTTCAAAAAAATTTTGCTTTTCGACTGCCAGGGTTTTGATTGATGCGGCATAGATCGAGGAACTTACAAAGGGTACGGTTCCGTCTCCTGACTGGCTTAGCGTTTTGAGGGAAGTCAGATCAATAAAGTTTTCTATGTCCTTGTGTCGTTTTGCTACCTTGACTTTTGTGAAAGTACCTTTCTTTTTGTCTGTGCCGACAACGATGACCATTTTGTCGCGGACGGCTTTTGGCAACAGGGCCAGGTCTTTCATCCCGGAAGGCGAGCGGAACTGGTTGAGCAGTTGCAGGCGCGCATCGAAAAGTTCGTTGATGTCGTCGTAGATGTTGGACTGCCAGTACTTTTTCTGGAGCAGGTTTAGGGCAGTATTATCTTCGCTGTAAGTAAGTGCGTCTTTGTATATTGGCAGCAGTTCAAAAACACCAGGATAGGTGCGGATGGTTTTACGCATGTCCTCATTTCTTCCGATTGCCCAATTGAGGATGCTCCTGAAACCCCCGTCACCTTTCACCATATGTACCAATGCGTAGGGGGAACCGAGAAACGGGGGCGCGTTGATGACGATTTTATCGATATCGCTGAAATCATCTTTGAGCTGGGTAAGGTAGCACGACAATACAAGCCCACCCATGCTGTGGGTTATGAAACGGAATCCCTCTACATTTTGGCCTTTGAGTTTTTCTTTGAGATATGCCACAAAGAGGAACAGCTTTTTTCCACTTTCCATATTAGACATCCGCCAGTCGTATCCGAATAGGTAGACGGGTGTATTTTTGTATTCGTCTGTATTGTTGAGTTTGCGCTTTAGTTTGATAATGGCATTTTCATAGGGAAGTTTGGCGATATGCCCCCGTTCGGTGATGGTTTCCGTGCCGGTATCATAGAGCGGATTTAGCTGTAGCGTTTCTTCGAGGTAAGCACCGAGAATAGAAGTGCTTATTGAGGAGCCAAGGGTGTCATAAGCGTTCCAGATGTAGTTGAAGTCAAATGTATTTGCGTTTACGAGGCTGGTAGCCTGGATTCCGGGGATGAAGATTATTGGTTTCATAGAGGTAGTTTTGGAATTTAAATTTATGAAATTTACTTTTTGTCCGGGCATAAAAAGTAACAAAAAAGTCAAGCCATAGTCCAATGGCAACTAGCAGAATTGTTTTTTATTTTTCACCGCTGCACTTTGGAAAAGAGTCCTAAGAACGTTTTGTAGTCATTTGTCATTTTGCGGGGTGGGATGCTTTATCTTACCCGGATGTTTCCCGACATAAGTATAGATCAACTGCATGATATAGTGATTGCTTCTGTAACGTGTGACATAATCCTTTACTTCTGAAGCTTCTGTGATGCCAACATCTGATGTGATGTAACCCATGCCATAAAAGTGTCCATTTTCGACCCATATACAACTGCGCTCATCGGCAGACCGGCCTTTGTCTATAATGGCGAAGCTTGGCCTGTTCTTTAACAGAAAATCAAGGGCGTTTTCGACTTGGCGGTTGTGTTCTTCGATTTCAGGCTGACTAGTGGCGTCAGGATTGGGAAGAAGTCCTCCTTCCGCCAGTGCACCATATTTGCAGAATCTATGATCGATGCCAAACTGCCCAGCCAGCTCGCGCAGCAAATTTATTGCATCGTACTCCCCATTGAAAACCTCGATGCAGGTTTGGAATTTGTTAAGCTTTAGAATTGCTAAGTACCTATATCCGCTACGGGCTTGGTATTCATAGAGTCCGTATTTTGGTTCAAAGCGTTTCAATGCCTTGTTGTACACGGGCCATAGCTTCTTGATTTCGGTACACTCCAATAGCAGCGCCATGAATTCAGTAGCACAAACTTCAAAGGAAATTCCGTGTATATCACGTAAGAAATTTTGCCTTTGCGGCTTGATACTATGACCAGAGAAATGAGAAGCCACACGCTTTTTTAAGTTGATTGCCTTTCCAACATAAACCACTTTCTTTTCCTGATTATGAAAATAATATACACCCGGTTTCTCCGGCAATTTCTCAAAATCTTCGGGTGGCAAGTTTGGCGGTAATCGTTGATCCTGGGCAGTTTTCTTTATCATTTTTCCTATTTCGCCTTCGGCATCCCATTCCAGCAACCGGGAAAACAGTATGGTGGTCGCATCAGCATCGCCACCTCCACGGTGTTGGTTCTTTAAAGGTATGTCTAACGAAAGGCAAAGTTTTCCCAGGCTATACGAACCCAATCCGGGCTTAATCTTTCTTGCTGCACGAACGGTGCACAATTTTTTTGCTGTCCACTTAAATCCCGATTCTTCGAGTTGGTGGCGAACGAACGAATAATCGAAGTTGACATTATGCGCCACGAAGATTCTGTTAGTGAGCATCTCCAAAATTTTTTCCGAAATGTCATCGAAGACAGGTGCATCACGTACCATTTCATTGTTAATGCCGGTCAATGCGAAAATGGGAAGCGGTATTTCCTTTTGCGGGTTGACGAGCGTTTCCCAACGATCGATTACGGTTATTCCGTTATGGATGATAATAGCAATTTCTGTAATGCGGCTGCCAGAGGCATTGCCTCCGGTGGTTTCAATATCGACTATTGCGTATTCTTGTTTTTTCATTTATGTAACGGAATCGTATTCTTATGGGTGGTATTTGTATCCAATAAAAATAATACGTATTGTTGCAATAAATATTATATTTATTGACACGAATCGTTACATTAACACTATGTCGTTACTTTCAGACAATCTTGCTTTCTTAAGAGTTAAGAAAGGAGACACCCAAGAGGTTGCTGCCACGGGCTGTAAAGTCCCGAGGCCTCGTTATGCTAATTATGAATATGGAATCAGGACACCGCCACCGGAATTCCTTGTGGATGCATCGCGTTATTTCCATATCAGCATCGACCTTATGTTATCTGTTGATTTAAGAAAAGTGCCTTTGGGTGATTTGCTAAAATTGGGTGATAACAGGATCCTTTTGCCAATTACTGTAGACAGGAACGGAGATAATTTTATTGAGATTATTCCGCATAAAGCGCAGGCAGGTTATCTTACCGGATATGCTGATCCTGAGTATATCGAAAACCTTCAGCATATTTCTTTGCCATGGCTGCACAATGGAAAATTCAGGGCTTTTCCTGTTAGCGGGGACTCTATGCCTCCTCATAAAGAAGGCTCTTTCATCATTGGGAAGTTTATTGAGCGTCTCGGTGATGTCCTGGATGGGAAAACATATATACTGCTTACTAAAAATGAAGGAATTGTTTATAAGCGACTTAACAAAAACGGCAAAAATGAGTTGGTGTTAACTTCTGATAATACTTTTTACCAACCTTATAAAATTAAGGCTTCTGACATCCTTGAAATCTGGCAATACGAATGCAGTATTGCAAGAGAAGAATTTAAGCCTGATGACCTGAATGTGAATAACATAACAGATATGTTTTTGAAACTGCAAAGTGAGATTAAGAATCTTAAGTCTTGATTGCTTCAAAAGCTTAACATTAAAATATTTGTGTAAACTTGTTTACTCCAATTTAATTCCTACTTTTAACAAAATTTTAAGGAAAGGCACAAATACCACTTCAGCTTTTCCTCCGGTTCCTGATTCGTTTGCCAGAACAGTCAGGTATGTTTATCCAATCGGCTTTTGGCCGTTGTGATTTTATGTTTTCTATTATAGTATACGCCATGTAATTTTTTCCAGTTTTCCGGTATTTGGTTGCTAATCAGAACAAACATTATTAATACCACCATTTATGGAAAACCCCTTCCTGTTTAAATGGCGAGGATACCTCCTTGCCTTTTCGCTATTGTCCTCCCCTTTCGCCCATGCCCAGGATGTACTCTGGGAAAAATCCTATGGCGGCAGGCATGCCGAGTACCTTATGGATGCCGTGCCAACAGCCGATTATGGCTTTATCCTGGCGGGCAGCTCGCTTTCCGACAAATCCGGCAACAAGACCAGCAAGAACGAGGGCGACCTTGACTATTGGGTATGGAAGATGGATGAGAAGGGTGAGATGGAATGGCAGAAAAGCTTTGGCGGCAGCGGCACCGATTTTCTCCAGGGGATCAAAAATACGCAGGACGGCGGGTTTATCCTTGCCGGTAATTCCGATTCCCCTAAAAGCGCACAGAAAAACGACAACAGCCACGGCGGCAATGACTTCTGGGTCATCAAGCTCAATGCAGGCGGTGGCGAGCAGTGGCAGAAGACCATTGGCGGCAGCGGCGATGATAGGTTGCAAAGTGTCTGCCAGACCAAGGACGGCGGGTTTATCCTGGGCGGTTCCTCAAGCTCGGACAAGTCGAATGAGAAAACGACCGATAGCTACGGCAACATGGACTATTGGGTGGTGAAGCTCGACAAGGACGGAAATGTGGAATGGGAAAAGACCTTCGGGGGGAAATATTTTGATGAGCTCCGCAGCATCGAGCAGACAAGGGATAACGGCTACATCTTAGGCGGCTATTCCAATTCGCCGCAATCGGGAAATAAGCGCGACGACAATATCGGCATCGGCGATTACTGGGTGCTCAAGCTGGACCGCAAGGGCGAGACCGAATGGGAAAAGGTGATCGGCGGCGACAAGGACGACCAGCTTTATACCGTGCACCAGACTTACGACGGCGGGTTTATACTCGGCGGTAATTCCAATTCGCAGGCCACCAACAGCAAGAGCAAAGGAAACGGCAAGGGAACCGACTTTTGGATCGTGAAGCTTGATACCGATGGAGAAATGCAATGGCAGGAAACCTACGACTTCGGGTCTTCGGATATACTCACCTCCATTGTCGAGAACCGTGACCATACTTTCCTTGTGGGCGGGTTTGCCAAATCTGAGGCGGGTACGAAAAAGGACGACAAGGGCATCAATGACTATATCGCGCTCAAGATTTCCGAGAAGGGCGTCATGCTTTGGGACAGGACCGTGGGCAGCGATGGCGACGATGCGCTCAAGAAACTTATTGAGACAAGGGACGGCGGGTATATCCTGGCGGGGACTTCAAACCCTGTGCGCTCGCAGACTCCAGGAAAATCTAAAAAATCCAAGTCAGGTAAAGGCCCGGGAGTAACCCTCGGAAATGGTGAACCTAACAAACAGATGCAGAACACCACCAATGGGGTCAATGAGCAATTGCAGGAAACCACCGACAGTGTCAATGAGGCTTATGATGAGACCGTGGGCGGTGTGGCCGATAAGATCAATAAGGCAACCGATACGGGGGATTCGCCTTTGAAGTTTGGGGTGAATAAGCCGAATAGCCCGCTCGGGAAAGCGCCGTCAATCGGCGGCGGGACTTCGGGTGATGCATTGGGCAGCCTGATGGACGGGCTTAGCAATGGAAAAGACAATCTGCCCGCTTCAGGGGATAAGAAAAGGAGTTTTGGGAACAGTGATTTTTGGGTGGTGAAGTTGCGGGATAAATCCAAAACAGAATACAGTAAAGAGAAGAGCCTGGAGGCGATGCCGAACCCGACGAGCGGGTTTACCAATGTGATCGTGAATTATGAGTATGAGAGCGGGACGGCGACGGTGGTGGATTTGAGCGGGCATGTCCTGAAACAGTTTGAGATTAGCGGACGGAC
>DATHGE010000299.1:0-2752 GCA_035317805.1 Flavobacterium sp.
CGAAGCCGTATTATTAATGTGGCTCGCAAAGAAATCGAAGATTACCGCCTACCGCTTCAGTTCGGTTATCGTACACATATTGATGCTGGTGAGCCTTTTCCTCGACTGGAAAATCTATTACACCGGTACCGAAACGTTAAACATCATCGCCAATCCGGCCTGCATCACCGGAATCGTCGCGGCCATTTCAGTCTTCCTCGTCTTGTGGCTTCTCAAGGATGAAAAAGAAGAATATGTGCAGTTTGGCCTGACCTTCAGTCCGATTGCTTATTCTACCGCGCTGCGCCCTATCGGCTTTGCACTCGCCTATTTCGTCGGATTGCTTGAAGTCTATTATCAGGCTTATGCCTATGTAGACGGCAGTTCTTCGGCTTTTGCGTTCCCTGTGTTGTGGCATTTGTTGTTCTGCACGGGACTGTTTTATTTCCTTTGCAGAAGCAAGAATCCTTTGGCCCAGCGTGCCGCGTCGATTCTTGCCGTTGCCAATATTGTGCTGTATGCGTTCTGGTTCTCAGGAGCTCCTTTTGAAGAGCACCGCAGTTACATTGCGACAGGGGTTTTGCAGCGCATCGCGTTTTACCTGCATTACATTTCACTCGCAATTGTGGTTTATTTCGGATACGGATTGTACCAGATCAATAAAGGCATTCCGAATTACAGCGAGAAAGGAAGAAACGCCGTCATGTGGATTTCTGCCTTTTTCGTCGTATTTATCGCCAGCACCGAACTGACACTGCACGGACTCGTTATCTCAAACACGCCTGTAACGCTACAGGATCTCAAAGCCAGTGATTCCTATAAATATTATGCGAACGGCGATCTCGAATTCCTGCGAAGAATCATCGCCAACGGCTTTATCGGAAACGTGAAAGACCAGATTTTCCGTACCGGATTCCCTGTACTTTGGGGCATTCTCGCTTTCATTTTCCTCATTGCCGGAATTAAGGTCCAAAACAAATCGCTGCGGATCATCGCGCTTTCGCTTTTGGGTATTACGATATTGAAACTGTTCCTGTTCGATATCCGCAATGCTTCCGAAACCGGAAAAATCATCGCGTTTATCCTGCTTGGCGTACTCATTCTTATTATTTCATTTGTTTACCAGAAAATTAAAGTCCTCGTCCTCAGCGATGCCAAACCCGAACCGACCGATGAAACTGAATAAATTCCTTTTCCTGCTTTTGCTTACCGGAATTTTATCCGCGCAGCAAAATACGACCGCCAAACTTGAGCAAATCCACAAAGACGGGTTGCAGAAAATATATTTGCCATCCGGAATCCTGTCGTTTTCGAATGAAAACCTGGGCGATTTCCGGATTTACGACAGTCGTGGGAATGAAGTTCCGTATGCATTTCCCGCACAAAATTTCGACAGCCAATCCTACCAGTTCAAGCCATTCCACATTGTCTCCAAAACGACGGCGCCAAAGAAAAGCACCTCGATAGTCATTGAAAATCCGTTGCAGGAAATCAGTGAACTCACACTTTATATGGCCAATGCCGAAGTGACCAAAAAATTCAGCATCAGCGGCAGCAACGACCAGAGCCAGTGGTTCGGATTGGTGAACAGCCGCGAACTGTCGGACCTAACCAAAGACAGCAGCAATTTATACAGGACGATTCCACTTCCCGTGAGCAATTACCGTTTCCTCAGGATTGATTTCGATGATAAGAAAACGCTTCCGATTAACGTGCTCTCGGCCGGGTATTTCGATTTGGGCAAAAAGCAGCAGCGCCGGTTTGAAACCATCAGGCCCAAAATGACAACGGTTCAGGACAAGGCGAAAAAGGTTACGAGAATTCATGTGCTGTTCCAAAACCGCCAGCCGATCCAAAAAATTGCGTTTGGGATTTCGGCGCCCAATTTTTACAAACGCCAGACGCGTATTTATAAAAATACCATTTATAAGATCCGGAAAAGGACAGCAACCCGTGAGGAAAACCTGGCCGGATTCGAACTCAACTCCGGCAAACCCAATACGTTCGAAACTTCCGGATTGTCCGAAAAAGAATTTTTTATCGAAATCGACAACCGTGACAACCCGCCACTGGCGCTTTCCAAAATTGAATTTTCACAGCAATTGTTTTATGTCATCGCCGATCTGAAAGCCGATGAAAAATATACGGTAAAAACCGGCGACAGCAAGATGGCCGTGCCTGATTATGATCTTTCCGAAACCGATTATAAAATGTCCGACGGCCTTCCCGAAGCGAAAATCACCCAAATCAAACACGGGAATACCAACGTCGCAGCCGCACACGAAAAAACGCTCTGGCAGCAGCCGTGGTTCATGTGGCTCTGCATCGGCCTGGGTGGAATCGCAATCCTGTATTTTACCGTGAGCCTCGTCAAAGACATGAAGTAATTGCCAATTGTTAATTATCAATTGCCCATTATCAATTGATTCCCTATTTTTGCCGACACAAACAAACTTTCAAATATGCTAATTATTGGAATTGCCGGCGGGACAGGAAGCGGAAAAACCACCGTGGTGCACCAGATCATGAACGAACTGCCACAGACGGAAGTCGGGATTATCTCACAGGACCACTATTACAAAGAAACCAACCACCTGTCTTTCGACGAACGCGCCCTGATCAATTTCGACCACCCGCGCGCCATCGATTTTGAATTGCTCGTCGAGCACCTCAAGCAGCTCAAGGCCGGAAATGTCGTAGACCAGCCCGTTTATTCCTTCGTGACGCACAACCGCACCGACGATACCGTATCGACGCATCCGCGAAAAGTGAT
>DATHGE010000300.1:0-2083 GCA_035317805.1 Flavobacterium sp.
ACCTGCTTCGCTATTGCTCCGGCCGCAACACGACTGGCCGTTTCACGCGCCGAACTCCGGCCGCCACCGCGGTAATCACGGATGCCGTATTTCTTTTCATAGACATAATCGGCGTGGCTTGGACGATACGTGTCCTTGATATGGGAATAATCGTCCGATTTCTGGTTGGTGTTCGGAATCAGGAAACCAATTGGCGTTCCGGTAGTTTTGCCTTCGAAGATTCCCGAGAGGAACTGCACTTCGTCGTCTTCCTTCCTTTGGGTTACGATTGCCGACTGGCCGGGTTTGCGGCGTATCATTTCGAATTGGATGGCCCCGAGATCAAGTTCGATCCCGGCCGGACATCCATCGATGATTCCGCCCAAAGCCTCGCCGTGCGATTCGCCGAAAGTCGTGAGTTTAAAAAGTGTACCGTAACTGTTTCCCGCCATTTTGTTTGTTTTTATTTCATACCGTTCAGCCTATCGGCCCCGGTGAACAAATGTAGGTTTTTAGTTGGAAAGTCGCAAAGGGGAATTTGCAGGCAATTGTTTATTTCTTAACCTTGATTTCGCCTTCAATTCATATTGCTGCCCTTAATTTGTAAAACTTCAAATCTTATGAAAAAGCGAAAAGTAGAATTGGTCGTGATTTCAGATGCCCATCTTGGGACTTTCGGATCACATGCAAAAGAATTGCTCAATTACCTTTCTTCAATCAAGCCGAAAATCCTGGTACTCAACGGCGACATCATCGACATCTGGCAGTTCCGGAAATCGTATTTTCCGAAAGTGCATCTCAAAGTCATCCGCAAGATCATCGATATGGCTTCCAAAGGCACGAAAGTGTATTATATCACCGGAAACCACGACGAGCTTTTGCGGAAATTCAGCGATACGGTCATGGGCAATTTCAGCATCATCGACAAGCTGGTTTTGGAACTGGATGAGAAGAAAGCATGGATTTTCCACGGTGATGTGTTTGACGTTTCTGTGCAGCATTCGAAATGGATTGCGAAATTGGGCGGACTCGGCTACGATTACCTGATTTTACTGAACCGTTCCGTAAACTGGTTGCTGCTGAAAGTGGGACGGGAGCCTTACTCCTTTTCGAAAAAAATCAAGGCGAGCGTGAAGAAAGCGGTCAAACATATTTCCGATTTCGAAAATACCGCGACCGAACTGGCCATTGAGAAGAAATATGATTATGTGATCTGTGGACACATCCACGAGCCGAAGATTGTGGAAAAATCGAATAAGAACGGTAGCACGCTGTATCTGAATTCGGGTGATTGGGTCGAAAACCTGACCGCGTTGGAATACAACAAAAAGCGCTGGAAAATGTACCGCTATTCTGAAAACAACTATACGGAGGAAGAAGACCTGTTTGAAATGGAAGATGCGATCAGCCAGCAGATTGTAGCGTCTATTGTGTTTTCCAAAAACATCAATTCGTTCTAAATATTGGAATTATATATGTTTTGGGGAAAATTATGTAAAATTTGCCCGTTTTTAATGTTGATTTTTGGACATTATCAGGAAACATTATGAAAACGATTTTACAGATTGCAGGGATTATTGGACTCTTTACTTTTTTGTCCTTTAAGGTCTATGAAAAACCTGCCTCAAAAGATATTACCAAATTCCTCACAGAAGCGGCGGATGCCCGTATGATGGATGCTGCCGAAGGAAGGCTCGCCGCCGAAAGGGGAACGACCGGAGAAATCCGGAAATATGGCGTACTGATGATGAAAGACCAGGCGTTTCTGCTCATTAAGATCCGCGAATTGGCCGAATCTAAAAACATTGCGCTCCCGAAAGAAATCAGCAAAGAGAAAAGCGACGCGCTCAAAGACCTTGAAAAGAAATACGATAAGGATTTCGACAAAAAATTCCTGAGTATGATCAAGATTGACCATAAAAGAGATGTCGATGAATTTAAAGAAGCGTCCCAATCTGAAGACCCCGACTTAAGCAAGTTTGCCAAAAAACACCTGCCTTTAATCGAAAGCCATCTGGCCGGAGTCGAAAAAATTAAAGACGAACAATAAAAAGAAATCCTCCCTTTCGGGAGGATTTCTTATTTAAAGATGATTTCCTTTTTC
>DATHGE010000301.1:0-5588 GCA_035317805.1 Flavobacterium sp.
AGGCTACGGCGAAACAAAATTGGTTAACCAATGTGCCGATGGCGTAAAATGTACCGAAGAAGAACACCAGGCAAACAGACGTAGTGAATTCATCATTACTGCCTTATAATATTTAATCTCAACAAGATTATTTTTGAAGAAGCATCCTTGATTGGATGCTTTTTCTTTTTTGGGCGTTTCCTTCGGCCGCGCTGTCCGCTTTATCTTTTGCTCCACTGCGCTCCGCAAAGGATGCCGCTTCCATCGCTAACGCAAACTTGCAAACCGGAACGTCCGTTCACAAAAAAAATAAACCCTCCAAAACGTAAATTCCGGAGGGCTATTTAGGTTACTTATAAAAGAAAACCTATTTGAGGTGTTGTAGAGATTATCCGCTTTTTTATGGCAGTTGTTTCTTCAACCCGCGGATACTGCCTTATATTTTGATGCTTGCGCCTTGTGCTTTTTTGATATTGTAAATCTACGGCGAAAGTGCCTGGCAGGTGTTGCAGGATTCGAATAAAAAATTACAACATTATCAGCGGCAGTATTTTAAAACAAGGAAACCACCCCCGCAGGATGGCTTCTCTCTTCAAAATAAAATGCTTTTTGAAACCTGTTTGATCTATATTTTGATAAAAATGTTCGTGTAATATTTGTTGCCGTTGTCGGGATCGGTGCGGATGGAAACCCCAAAATGTGTGAAATCGCCTTTGATATTGGCCTTGTGTGCGGCGCTGTTGAGCCAGGCATGCAACACCGACTCCGCAGTCATATAATTATAAGCCACATTTTCATTGACTTTCACCGCGCCCAAAACCTCGATGATATTGTCCGAGCGCTCCTGGAAGTAATCGTGGTTAACGACGTTCTTTTCGATCATATATTCGTTGTGCTCTTCGGCTTTATAGGAAATGTAATTGACGCTTTCGAGTGCATTGAGGCCAATACTGACACGGTATTCATTGATGGCGGCTTCAAGTTCGAGCTCATCCGGGGTATAAGTATAGGCTGTCGTGGCGGCGGCATTTGAAGCGGCAATATTTTCGACTGGCTCTGAAGAACAGGAAAGTAAAGTAAACAGGAATGCCACAGGCAGGATTGCTCTGAACAGTTTCTTTTTCATAGTAGGAGTTTAAGCTTAAAGCAGAATGTGGGGCAAACTTCTTTAATACGATTTAATATTTTTGTTTTTGTTTCTGACAATCAATATTAAATTAATATCGGTGAAATACAAAATAAATCCGATGAACTACACTTTATCTGCTAATTAGAAAATAAATTTCTTACATCTTTGGCGTTTTTTCGCAAATGGAAATAAAAAAACCACTCGTTAGAGTGGCTTGTTGTCAAAACAAAACATATTAAATTAAATTAAACTCAATTCTTTATTTTTTGATGAAAATATTGGTGTAATATTTTTTCCCGTCGGCATTTTCCCGGATCGAAATCCCGAAATGTGTAAAGTCGCCTTCAATATTCGCCTTATGTCCAGGACTGTTTAGCCATGCATGCAATACTGAAGTTGCTGTGAGAAAGTTATAGGCAACATTCTCATTCACTTTAACGGCACCCAAAACCTGGATGATATTTTGGGAACGCTCTTGGAAATAATCATGGTTAAGGGAGTTCTTGGCGATCATGTATTCATTGTGCTCTTCTGATTTGTAAGACACATGAGCAATGGTCTGCAATGCATTTAAGCCGACACTTACCCTGTATTCGTTGATGGCGTCAGCAAGGGCAAGCTCGTCTGCGCTGTAATCGTAGTTTTGTATAACCGCTGAATCGGTCGCTGCTAAATCTTCGGTAGAATCTGAGGAACAAGATATTAAAGTAAATACCAATGCGAGTGGCAAGATTGCTCTAAGTAAATTTGTTTTCATAATCAGTAGGTTTAAGTTTAAAGTAGATTGTGGGGCAAACTTCTTTAATGTTATATTTTGATAAACTTGGTTAAATTTCCTGAGTCAATATTAACACATTTATCGTTTAAGTGACAAATAAAATCGATGAAATGCATGTTTTTAATGTTTTATAAAATAAATTTCCTACAAATTTAATGTTTTCATGGCTTTAATTTAAATGCAAAAAAAAGACTACATAAACTGTAGCCTTAAAATTTACCTTCCGCAATCCTGCATTTATGCGGAATTACGGTGCGAGTCTTTCTATTTTCCATGAATAATCGTCCCGAAGCCTGTATCGGATCCTGTCGTGAAGCCTGTTGGGCCTGCCCTGCCAGAATTCAATCTCAACCGGACGCACCAGATAACCGCCCCAGTGTGTTGGTCTCGAAATTTCTTTTCCTTCAAAATCTTTTTCAAGCTGCCGGAGGTTTTCTTCCAATACCGCTCTTGAAGCGACCACTTCACTCTGGTTGGAGACAATCGCGCCGAGCTTGCTTCCGTCCGGACGGGATTCAAAGTAACCGTCAGATATATTTTCGGAAGTCTTTTCCGCGATGCCTTTAATGATAACCTGGCGCTCGAGCGAATGCCAGAAGAACGAAAGGCACAACTGCGGATTGTTGGCAATCGCCCTGCCCTTTTCAGAATGGTAATTGGTATAAAAGACAAAACCTTCGTAAGTGTATTGTTTGAGCAGCACGACACGCGCTTTAGGAAATCCGTCAAGGCCAAAGGTGGAAACCGTCATCGCATTCACCTCACCTTCGCCTCCGAAATCCTCAACCTCATGGAACCATTTCTTAAAAAGCGCAATCGGATCTTCCGGAATATTGTTTTCAAGCAATTCGCTTTTCTCATATGATTTCCTGTAATTGCTCAAATCGCTCATAATATATAGTATTGGGAAGACAAAGTTAGCGGTTCTGCCTGAAATGGAAGCCGATTAAAATTCAAAACTTTTCCCGTCATCGGCCAAAAGCACATTCGGGAAAATGGTTTCTGCCTCTTCTCTAAACAAATCGATGCTTTCATAGCGCGTGGAATAATGGCCGAGCACCAATTGGCCCGCATTCGCCTTCATCGCAATTGCCGCCGCCTGCTTTGCCGTCGTGTGCATGGTTTTTTCGGCGAGCGCGGTTTCCGTTTCGAGGAAAGTGGATTCGTGGTACAGAATATCGACGCCTTTGATGTTTTCGATAATGCTTTCATCATAGATGGTATCCGAACAGAAGGCGTAACTTTTCGGCGGAACCGGCTCGAATGTGAGTTTGTCGTTCTCAATTACGGTTCCGTCTTCCAAAGTGATGTCTTTGCCGTTCTTGATATTCTGGAAATAACAGGTTTCTATCTGGTATTTTTTCATCGCCGCGGCATTGAGTTTCTTCTCGCCGGTTTTTTCCTGAAACAGGAAGCCATTGGTATAAATGCGGTGCTTTAGCGGAATGGTTTTCACAATCACTTTCTCGTCCTCAAAAACGACTTCGCTTGCATTCGATTCCAGTTCATGGAAAAACAGCCCGTAACTTGTCCACGAATTCGACAACCGCAATTGCAGCGTGATCATTTCCTTGATTCCTTTCGGGCCATAAATATGAAGATCGTTTGTCCTGTTCAATAACATAAAGGTAGAAACCAGGCCGATAAGCCCGTAAACATGATCGCCATGAAGGTGCGAAATAAAGATATGGTTGATTTTGGAAAACTTGATCTTGTTCTTGCGAAGCTGCACTTGCGTGGCCTCGCCGCAATCGATGAGAAAAATCCGGTTCCTGATTTCGAGTACCTGTGAAGTCGGATTCGTAAATGTTCTTGGAGTGGCCGCGTAACAGCCGAGTATGGTGAGCTTCATTTTCAATTGATAATTCATAATTGATAATGAATAATTAAAACAAAATTGTCAATTGTTAATTATCCATTGTCAATTGATTAAAATCCGAGGTCGCGCTCGATTTCTTCCATTTCGATGATATCATGCGCTTCGAGGATTGTCGGCACCAACACGAGTTTTTCTGAAACGCTGTTGAAATCGACATTGGCAACAATCACAAAGGATTTTTTTGCCTTCTTATGCACTTTCGACAAAGGCAGCAGTGAATTGACCTGTTTCACCGATAGGTCCTTGTAATGTCCCAGATCAATGATGATATTGTGCTTTTCAAAAGTCTTATGCTCATGGGTTACCTTCATCACAAACGAAACGAGATCGCCTTGTGTGTCTTTGATAATTGTGGTGTGCCCTTTGGTTTCGACTTTCATTTTCTAAAGAGTTGCTGAGTCCTTGAGGAGCTAAGTTACTGAGTTTTTTTCGACTTTCGACTTTCGACTATTTAATTTTCGAGGCCAATAAATAAATGACGGCCATCCGGATCGCTACGCCGTTTTCAACTTGGTTCAGGATTACGGATTGCTGCGAATCGGCGACATCTGAGGTGATTTCCACACCGCGGTTGATCGGGCCGGGATGCATGATCACGATTTCTTTATCCAGCGAATCGAGTAAGGCTTTGTCGACGCCGTATTGCTGTGCATATTCTCTTGTGGATGGGAAATAATTCACGTCCATTCTTTCATTCTGTACCCGAAGCATGTTGGCCACATCGCACCATTCGAGTGCTTTGCGCAGGTTCGGCTCGACCGTAACCCCGAGCGATTCGATGTATTTCGGGATCAGTGTCTTTGGTCCGCAAACTTTCACTTCGGCGCCCTGCATCTGCAAGGCATAAATATTGGAAAGTGCGACGCGTGAATGTAAAATATCCCCGACGATGACGACTTTCTTTCCGCCTACTTCACCCAGCTTTTCCCTAATCGAAAAAGAATCGAGCAAACCCTGCGTCGGATGTTCATGAGCGCCGTCTCCGGCATTGATGATGCTGGCCTTTACATTCTGCGAAAGAAAATAGGCCGCCCCGGGATTGGCATGGCGCATGACCACCATATCCACTTTCATCGAAAGGATATTATTGACCGTATCAATCAGCGTTTCGCCTTTTTTTACAGAAGACTGCGCGGCCGAAAAACTGATGACATCTGCCGAAAGTCGTTTTTGGGCAAGCTCAAACGACAATTTGGTGCGCGTACTGTTTTCAAAAAAGATATTGGCGATGGTAATGTCCCGCAGCGAAGGCACCTTTTTTATCGGGCGGTTGATGACTTCCTTAAAATGGTCGGCGGTTTCAAAAATAAGGTCAATATCATTTTTGTTGATATATTTGATGCCCAATAGATGATTTACGCTTAATTCTTTCATAGTTGGATTTTCGGATTTTCAGATTTTCGGATTTTCAGATTCTTGTCCTTATTAATTAGGATCGTATGTTTTTCTGAAGATCTGACAATCTGATGTTCTGACATTCTAATTCGTTATTAAATACACGCCGTCTTCGCCATCCTGCTCCTTCCATTCCACTTTCACTTTCTCATTGTTGATGGAATCCACCTGCCGGCCGCGGTAATCGGGCTGGATTGGCAAATGGCGGCTGAACCTTCTGTCGATTAAAACCAGCAGCTCGATTTCTGCCGGCCTTCCGAATGACTGGATCGCCGTCAATGCCGAGCGGATGCTGCGTCCGGTATACAAAACATCATCGATAAAGATGACTTTTTTATTCTCTACGATAAAGTTGATCTGGGTCTTATTCGCCTCGAGCGGTTTTTCGGTCCGACGGAAATCATCGCGGAAAAAAGTAATGTCGAGAT
>DATHGE010000302.1:0-7336 GCA_035317805.1 Flavobacterium sp.
AATTTATTTTAAAAATTTTAACGTGCGACAAATATATCAAACCAATTTTAAAAATGGGAAATCCGAAATTTTAATTCTAAAAAACTGACGGTCTTTCACAGATTTGCCTTAAAAATCGCGTGATTCTCAGTGCGCTTCCAAGTATAGCCAAATCCTATTTTAAAATCAAAAATTATCATATTTTCTGATTGCACACAAGCAGTTGTTGTCGCTATTTTTGCAGCAGAAAATAATAACATTTAAATCCATACAATTATGTCTTTAGTCGGTAAAAAATTCCCAAGCATTTCAGTAGACGCCATTTCAGAAATGGGCGACAACCTCAAAATCAACATCTTTGAAGAAGCCGTAAACAATAACAAGAAAGTATTGCTTTTCTGGTATCCGAAAGATTTCACTTTCGTCTGCCCGACCGAACTGCACGCTTTTCAGGCTGCCTTACCCGAATTCAACAACAGGAACACCATCGTCATCGGCGCATCCTGCGACACCAACGAAGTGCATTTTGCCTGGCTCAACACGCCAAAAAATAACGGCGGGATTGAAGGCGTAACCTATCCGATCCTTGCTGATACCAACAGAAATTTATCCAACATCCTCGGAATCCTCGACATCGAATCTACGGGTTACAGCGAAGAAACCGATTCGATTATCATCGAAGGTTCTAATGTAACGTATCGTGCGACTTACCTCATTGACGAAACCGGCAAAATCTTCCACGAAAGTGTCAACGACATGCCATTGGGAAGAAATGTAAACGAATACATCAGGCTGATCGACGCTTACACACACGTACAGACAAAAGGCGAAGTCTGTCCGGCGAACTGGGAAGAAGGCAAAGAAGCGATGTTTGCGACGAGAGAAGGTGTTGCTTCTTATCTGAATAACTAAATAATTATTTGACAATTGATAATTATCCATTATTAATTGTCAATTATCAATTAAATCATATGCTATTAGAACTCATAGACGACACCTTAACCGATATCGTCCAAAATAACGAAAAAGTAGTCGTGCAATTTTCCGCATCCTGGTGTGGCAATTGCCGTATTATGAAACCGAAATTCAAGAAACTCGCTTCCGAAAATGAAGGCGTGACTTTCGTAATCGTCGATGCCGAAAATGCGCCGGAATCGCGAAAACTCGCCAATGTTTCCAACCTGCCTACGTTTGCCACTTTCGTGAATGGCGTACTCAAAAATGAAACGCAGACGAACAAAGCGGAAGTGCTGAATGAATTGGTCGCAGAAATTTTATAACGATGAAACTACCCGTAATCAAACACCTGACGCAATTCATCGAAGAAAACGATGAGGATTATCTCATTGAAACCATCGAAGTGCTCGAAGCCCTGACCGAAGTTTCTTCGCTCAAAGACGAAGAGCTCGACGTTATCGGCGAACTGATTTCCAATATGTACGGCGCACTCGAAGTCAACAAAATGGTCCAATCAGGAACCGACAAAAAAGAAGCCCTGAACGCATTTATGCAACGGGTTTTGGGTTCCATCGATAAGTAAAATATAGATTTGGGGAAAAGGCGCTTTCAGAAATGAAGGCGTTTTTTTATGGCGTTGCCTTCGGTCCGGGCTGTCCGCAGTGCACGGCACTTTGCTTCCATCCCTAACGCGACCGGCCAGCCGGAAATTCCCGTAATCTTGGTTTAACCTGATTTTTCATTTTCTTGTCTCTTGCTTCTTTTCTCTTTTCCTACCTGTTTTTCCTTTTCTTAATTTCTGCTTCATGTTTCTTTTCCCCTGTCCCTTTCTCAATTTTATTTCCTATTTTTGAACCCTAATCAAAAACACAACGATGGCCACGATCACTTTAGGAGGAAATCCGATACATACCAGCGGCGAACTGCCGAAAACACATACCAAAGCAACCGATTTTAAACTTGTAAAAACCGACCTGTCGACCGTTTCGCTCGCCGATTTCGCGGGAAGCAAACTGGTCCTCAATATCTTTCCAAGTATCGATACGCCGACCTGCGCGGCTTCGACAAGGCATTTCAATGAAAAAGCGAGCGGTTTGACCAATACGACCGTTTTGTGCATCGCGCGCGATCTGCCTTTCGCCATGAAACGTTTCTGTGGTGCCGAAGGTTTGGAGAATGTGGTTCCGCTTTCAGATTTCAGGGACGGAAGTTTCGGTAAGGATTACGGACTCGAAATGACCGACGGCAAGCTCGCCGGACTGCATTCGCGTGCCGTGATTGTCATCGATGAGAACGGAAATATCGTCTATACCGAACAAGTTCCTGAAATTGCAGACGAACCGGATTACGATGCCGCGTTGGCCGCCCTTTAATCATATACAATGGAATTCGAAAAAGACAATACATTTTTTACCGGAAGATGGAAAAGCATGGGTTTTGCCTTTAAGGGCGCCGTCAAGCTCATCACGACCGAACACAGCGTCATGGTGCAGTTTTCGATTGCAATCCTGATGGTAGTCGCCGGTTTTTACTTTCACATTTCGGCCACCGAATGGATGCTCCAGACGCTTGCAATCGGTTTGGTGCTGGCCATTGAAGGCCTCAATACTGCGGTCGAGAAAATCGCCGACTTCATCCATCCAAATTATCATGAGCGGATCGGTTTCATCAAGGACATCGCTGCGGGATCGGTATTTTTTGCGGCTTTGACCGCCATTGCGATCGGTTTGCTTATTTATGTCCCTAAATTTTTATAGTTTACAAATCCGATTTTATTCTCTATTTTTATAGCAATTATTTCAATCCAGAATGGCAAAAACGATAAAAAAGGAAACCACAGACAAAACAGACGCAAAACCGGAATCGAAACGTTCCTGGAAAATCACAAGGCAGCATAAATTGCTTCTCGGGAGCCTGCTGATCTTGTTTTCTGTCGCACTGCTCGTCGCATTCATCTCTTTTTACATTCATGGGCACGAAGACCAAAGTGTCGTTGATGCCATAGCAAACCGCAACGAGAAAGCCCACAACTGGCTGGGGAAATTCGGCGCTTATCTTGCCGACATCTTTGTTTACAGGGGTTTTGGTGCGGCATCTTTCTTATTCGTGAAATTGTTTTTCCTTACCGGATCGTTTCTCGCACTCGATATTTCACTTAAGAAATTAAAAAATATCTGGTTTTGGGATTTGTTTGCGATCGTGCTGATTTCGGTACTTTTCGGATTTTTCGCCACCTCGCTGCCGGAACTCGGCGGTACGATCGGCTATGAAATGAACCAGTTTTCACAGGATTATATCGGAAAAACCGGAACCTTGCTCGTACTTCTTTTCGGAATCATCATTTACCTTATTTTCAAAATCAAAATTTCGCCTGACGCCATCAAATCGTTTTTCGAGAAAAGCAAAAGTGAGATGGATGCCGATCTGGCTTCGATAAAACCAATGACTGCAACCGATGGCTCGGCATACAACCTTGAAGAGTTCGCCGTCAAGGAAATTGAAGAAGACGATGAAGAAACTCCGGAACCGGAACTGAAACCAATTGTCCCACCCGTTTCCAAATTCGAAATCAATAAAGAATCCTTAAAGCCAACGATCGGGCATCCGTCGGAAATCCACCTGGAACCGGCGCATAAGGAAATGCCTTTGACCGTTACGCCAACGCGTGAGCCAGAGATTATCCACACCAGCGATGACGCCTTTGTCATAGAGAAAGCTGCCGAAGAGCCAACGATTGAAGAAAACCTGGCTTCGCGCCTTGTGGAAGATTTTGGCCTTTTTGATCCGACTTTGGAATTGTCGAATTATAAATTCCCGACACTTGACTTATTAAAGGAATATTCTTCGGGCGGCATCACGATCAACCAGGAAGAACTGGAGGAAAACAAGAACCGGATTGTGGAAACGCTGCGCAATTATAAGATCGAGATCGCTCAGATCAAGGCCACAGTCGGCCCGTCTGTAACTTTGTATGAAATCGTCCCTGAGGCCGGAATCCGGATTTCAAAAATCAAAAGCCTTGAAGACGATATTGCGTTGTCATTATCGGCATTGGGAATCCGTATCATCGCGCCGATCCCCGGTAAAGGAACGATCGGTATCGAGGTTCCGAACAAGAACCCGACAATGGTGTCGATGAAAAGTGTCATCGGTTCGGCCAAATTCCAGGAAGCGGAGATGGAGCTTCCGATTGCTTTGGGAAAAACAATTTCGAATGAGACTTTCGTAGTCGATCTGGCTAAAATGCCGCACTTACTCATGGCGGGTGCAACCGGACAGGGAAAATCGGTCGGACTGAATGCCGTGCTGACTTCGCTGCTTTATAAGAAACATCCCGCGGAAGTGAAATTCGTTTTGGTCGACCCAAAGAAAGTCGAACTCACGTTATTCAACAAAATCGAACGCCATTACCTCGCGAAATTACCTGATGCAGGCGACGCGATAATTACCGATAACACCAAAGTAATCAACACGTTGAATTCGCTTTGCGTGGAAATGGACAACCGCTATTCGCTATTGAAAGATGCGATGGTGCGTAACATTAAAGAATACAACGAAAAGTTCCGCAACAGGAAATTGAATCCTGAAAATGGGCACCGTTTCTTGCCTTATATTGTCCTGGTTGTCGACGAGTTTGCCGATTTGATTATGACCGCAGGTAAAGAAGTCGAAACCCCGATTGCGCGTCTGGCGCAGCTTGCAAGGGCAATTGGAATCCATTTGATCATTGCGACGCAAAGGCCGTCGGTGAATGTCATCACCGGTATCATCAAGGCGAATTTCCCGGCGAGGATTGCGTTCAGGGTAACGTCCAAAATCGATTCGCGCACCATTCTGGATACGCAGGGCGCCGACCAATTGATCGGCCGAGGCGATATGCTTTATACCAACGGCAATGATATTGTGCGGGTACAGTGCGCTTTTGTCGACACGCCTGAGGTTGAGAAAATTACAGAATTTATCGGTTCGCAGAAAGCGTACCCCGATGCTTACCTGCTTCCTGAGTTTGTCGGGGATACCGAAAGTGGCATCAATCTTGATATGGACATTTCCGAAAGAGACTCATTGTTCAGGGACGCTGCGGAAATTATCGTTACGGCCCAACAGGGTTCAGCCTCTCTACTCCAACGAAAGTTAAAACTGGGTTACAACCGTGCGGGCCGTCTGATCGACCAGCTTGAAGCCGCCGGAATTGTAGGCCCGTTTGAAGGAAGTAAGGCCAGAAATGTGAACATTACTGATTTGAGCGCTCTAGATCAATTCTTTAATAATGAACAAAACAACTTTTAAGATGAACAGGATTATCCAGATTGCCCTATTATTAATCTTTAGCTTTTCTGTAAATGCACAGGATAAGAAAGCCAAAGATCTTTTAGACCAGGTCACTGCAAAGGTCAGGAGTTATGATAATATTGTGATCGACTTCAAGTATGCCCTCAACAATTCCAAAGAAAACATCAATCAGGAAAGCAAAGGAAACGTCACCATGAAAGGCAATATGTATGTGCTGAACCTGATGGGCGTAACCAAAATCTTCGACGGAAAAAAAATCTACACCATCAATCCCGAAGATGAGGAAGTTTCGATTTCGAAATTCAACGAGAAAGACGAAAATGCCATTACGCCTTCCAAAATGCTGACCTTTTTCAACTCCGGATACAAATTCTACTGGGACATCACCCAAAGCGTCAAAGGCCGCAAAATCCAATACATTAAACTCGTTCCGAACAACGCGAAAGACCAGCGAAAAGAAATCCTGCTGGGCATCGACAGCGAGACCAAAAACATCTACAACCTTATTGAAGTCGGACGAAACGGAACCAAAACCACACTCACTGTTAATTCTTTTAAAACCAACCAGCCTTTATCAAAAAATCAATTTACCTTTGTCGAGAGTAAATATCCCAATTACATCATCAATAAGTTAGATTAACTTGAAGTGAAAATCCTCGACCGCTACCTCTTAAAAACATTCATGACTACATTTGCCTCGGTATTTGTAATCCTGTTTTTCATCTTCATCCTGCAGACGGTCTGGCTTTTCATCTCTGAACTTGCAGGAAAAGACCTCGACCTGATCCTCGTCCTTAAATTCTTATTGTTTGCGATGCCAAGGATTATTCCACTGGTGTTGCCGCTTTCGATCCTGTTGGCGTCGATCATGACTTTCGGGAATCTGGCAGAGAATTACGAATTTGCCGCCATGAAATCTTCGGGAATCTCACTGCAGCGCGCCATGCGAAGCCTTTCCATATTTATCTTTCTGCTCAGTATCTGTGCCTTTGTTTTTGCGAACAATGTGATTCCGTATGCCGAATACAAGTTCATCAATTTCCGGAAAGACATTGCCCAGATGAAACCCGCGATGGCGATTGCCGAAGGACAGTTCAGCGACGTCGGCACGTATAATATTAAAGTCAATAAAAAGTCGGGCGAAAATGGGAATTTCCTCACCGGAATCACCATCCACAAGAAAACCAATTTATACGACGGCACCAAGAACGTCATCAAGGCAAAAAACGGTGAGCTCATCAGCAATGACAAGTCGAATATCCTGAAACTCGTCCTTAACGACGGTTATTACTATGAGGATGTCGTCCCGAAAAAGTATGAAGACCGGAAAAAACTGCCGTTTGCCAAAAGCTCTTTCAAGCACTACATCATCAATCTTGACCTTTCCAAACTCAACAATACCGGCGAGGCCGATTATACGATTTCGAATACGAATACCATGCTCAACGTCAATGAGCTTCGATACACGCTCGATTCGCTGAACAAAAGCTACAAGAAGGATGTCATTTCGTTTTCGGACAATATATACCAGCGCACCGGAATCAATTACAGCCGCAATTTCCCAAAAACTGCAAATGATACGACCGTAAAGAAACTCATTACGCCGAAACAGGAATTGTTGTCCCATTTTTCCGCAGCCGAAAAAGCCGAAGTGCTCAAAATCGCAGCTTCCAACCTCACCAGCGCCAAATATTCCATCGATGGGACCAAATTTGAACTCGAGAACAAGCAAAAACTGATCAACAGCCACTGGATCGCACTGTACGACAAATTCGTCATCGCGTATGCCTGCCTGCTGATGTTCTTTATAGGCGCGCCATTGGGCGCGATCATCAGGAAAGGCGGATTGGGATTGCCGATCGTATTCGCGGTGCTGATTTTTATCATCTACCATTTTATCAATACCTTTGGGAAGAAAGTCGCGCAGGAAAGCGGTATCAGTCCGTTTATGGGCTGCTGGATGTCGTCGATCATACTCACGCCCTTTGCCGTACTTCTTACCTATCGCGCCACGAACGACATCGGACTGATCAATATGGATGTGATCCTGATGCCTTTCCAGAAACTATTTCAAAAATTATTTCCTCAAAAATAAATGCCCATGCTT
>DATHGE010000303.1:0-5123 GCA_035317805.1 Flavobacterium sp.
AAGAGAACCTTGAAGATGTGTTTTTTGCCAAGCTCAACGAATTGGTCTAACCCTTATTTTAAATCACTATGTGGGAATTTATACGCTTTGAATTAAAATACTGGCTCAAGACGCCAATGATCTGGATCTTTTTCGGGATCAATGCACTGATTGTTTTCGGGACCTGCGCCTCTGATTCGGTGCAGCTGGGCTTTGGTATCGGAAGCGTCCATAAAAACGCGCCTTATGTCATCCAATACATTTACGGCTCCATGTCGCTGGTAAACCTGCTCATGATCACGGCATTTATGAATGCTACGGCCAATCGCGATTTCGAGTACGGCATGCACCAGTTTGTATTCTCCTCGCCGATTAAAAAACGAGATTATTTTTTTGGGAAATTCATCGGCGCAGCGATTATTTCGGTTGTTCCGCTGTTGGGCGTTTCGCTTGGCGCATTGCTCGCACCGATTGTCGCACCGGCGGCCGGCTGGACTGACGCTTCGAGATATGGCGACATTATCTGGTCCGGGCATTTCATGGGAATCCTCACGTTTGCGATTCCGAATGTCATCATTTCGGGCGTTCTGGTTTATGCACTGGCAGTATTGTTCCGAAGCAACATCATTTCGTTTATCGGCTCGATGCTGATTTTGGTTTTGTATTCTGTTTCCTCGGGCTTTACGGCCGACATCCAGAAAGAATGGCTCGCGAATTTACTCGATCCGTTTGGTTTCCAGCCAATGGATATCCTTTCAAAATATATGACCGTCAGTGAAAAAAATATGTTAGCCGTGCCGCTGATTGGCGATTTATTGCTGAACAGGCTTGTGTGGATTGGAATTACCATATTAATTCTGATTTGCGTCTATTTCAAATTTTCATTCAATACTAAAAAAGAAAAGCCAAAGAAACAGCGCAAGGAAGCCATTACAAAGACTCCCGTAATCAACACGGTCACTTATATCCCGACCAAAGCAAATGTATTTTCATGGCGGATTTTCACCAACCTGATTGGCATTGAGATCAAAACGGTGGCTCGAAACCCGACATTCATCATTATTGTGAGCATTGGAATCATCAACCTGATTGCCAACATCACCAGTTTTACGTCGGCTTACGGTTCGAACCAATATCCCGTGACTTACGACATGATCAGTTCGATACGCGGTGCCTTTTCTATTTTCCTGTTGGCGATTATCATCTTTTATACCGGTGTTTTGGTGTGGAAAGAGCGCGATGCGAAAATCAACGAGATTCAGGACGCTGCCCCAATAAAAACCGGAATGCTGCTGGGTTCTAAAATCATTGCAATGATTGTTTGTGTCGAATTGGTTCTTGTGGCTACCATGGTAATAGGCATCGTTGCACAAACACTTTACGGCTTCACCGATTACAAAATCGATGTTTATGTAAAGTCACTGCTGGTGATGGATCTGTTTTATTTCAGTTTCCTGATTGTACTTTCGATCCTGATACACCATTTAATCAACAACCGTTACATCGCTTACTTTGCATTCGTTGTTTTTTATCTGGTGAACCAATTTATATGGGACGCGCTTGATGTGAGTACGTTTCTTGTCAAATTCGGAAGAAGTGAAAGGATTATCTATTCCGACATGAATGGTTTCGGCCCATTCGTAAATGCAACAACCTGGTATACCATTTATTGGACATTGGGTTGCGTTTTATTGGCTTTTGTCATCAATGCTTTTTATGTGCGCGGCAAGCAATTGCAGTTCAGGTCCCGGATCGGAAATGCGGGCAGGCAATTGCGTAAAAACAGCCTCGCCGTCGGTATGGGAATTGCTGCTTTTGTAGTCTGTGGCGGATTTATCTATTACAATACCAAAGTACTGAACACGTACCAATCCCCGGACGAGCAGGAAAATGCACAGGTTCAGTATGAAAAAAAATACAAGAAGTATGAAAATCTGGTGCAGCCGCGGTATTATAAATTCGATTACAAAATCGACATCGATCCGGCAAAAAGGAACCTGACGGCCGATATTACGGCTTGGGCGCACAATAGTTCAAAACAGCCGATTTCAGAAATCCATTTTACGATGCCGACCTCTTCCGACAGCATCTCACTTGAGATTCCGGATGCAAAGATGAAAATGCGTGACAACAAACTGTACTACCGGATTTACAGCCTCAACAAACTGATGATGCCCAATGATTCGATCAAAATCACGATGCATTACAGCAATAAGACACGCGGATTTGAGAATAAGGTCAGTTTTACGTCTTTGACAGAAAACGGGACTTTCTTCAACAACCAGGACATTACGCCTTCGATTGGATATAACAGCAATTACGAACTCACCGACAAGAACAGGCGCATCAAACTGAAACTGCCAAAACGCGACCGTGCGCCAAAACTCGACGACAGCAACCTCAAAGCAAGAAGCAACAATTACCTTGGTTCAGATTCCGACTGGGTACAGCTCAACACGACCATTAGCACTTCGGAAGACCAGACTGCTATTGCTCCGGGCTCCTTAATAAAATCATGGAAATCGGATGGCAGGAATTACTTCCATTACAAACTCGAACAAAAATCACTCAATTTCTACTCTTTCATTTCGGCACGATATGAAGTGGCGCGGGAAAAATGGAACGGCATCGATCTCGAGGTCTACTACGACAAACAGCACGCCTACAACGTCCCGAACATGATGAAAAGCATGCGGAAATCGCTTGAATATTACACGGCGTTCGGCCCGTACTTTCACAAACAATGCAGGATCGTTGAGTTTCCGAGATATGCGTCGTTTGCGCAGTCGTTTCCGGGAACCATGCCTTACAGCGAATCGATTGGGTTTATCATCGATCTGCGCGAGGTGACGAAAGATGATATCGATATGGTCTATTATGTCGTGGCGCATGAAATGGCGCATCAATACTGGGCGCACCAGGTTATCGGTGCGAATATGCAGGGAAGCGAAATGATGAGCGAGGGATTCGCACAATATTCGGCGCTCATGGTCATGGAAAAGGAATATGGCAAGGACAAGATGAAGAAATTCCTTAAATATGAGATGGACGATTACCTTGACGGAAGGAGCAACGAACCTGAAGCCGAGCGTCCGCTGATGAAAACCGAAAGCCAGCAATACATCCATTACAACAAAGCCAGCGTCGTGATGTATTACCTGAAGGAAATGATCGGCGAACAGAAAGTCAACCTTGCACTGCAAAATCTGATAAAAGAATTCGGCTACAAGGAACCGCCCTACGCAACCTCAAATTACGCGGTGAGGGAATTCCGCAAAGTGACGCCCGACAGCCTGAAATACCTGATTTCGGATATGTTTGAAAAGATAACGCTGTTCAACAACCACATGCTCGAAGCCAAATCTAAAAAAATTGCCGGGGGATATGAGGTGACGCTCAAAGCCGTTTCCGAGAAATTCCGTGCCGATTCACTCGGGAAGGAAACGAAAATCCCGATCGCGGATTATATCGATATCGGAATTTTCGCCGAACCGAAAGGCGATGCACAGCTCGGCAAAGTGCTGCTGAAGAAGCGGCTCAAGATTACCAAAAAAGAAAACACTTTTGTCTTTAAAACCAAAGAACTGCCATATGAGGCGGGCATCGATCCGTACAATTATCTGATAGACAGGATTCCGGATGACAACCTTAAAAAATTGGAAGAATAAATTGAAGCCCCGAATCATCGGGGCTTTTTTATGGCTTTCATTTAAAATTTAATAATGCCCGGGCTTGTCAGATAAAATATTTTGCTATATTTGAAACCCCCTAATACTCAGACCGTAACTTTGCGACGCCTACTCATCAAAAAATGAACTGATGAAATTACTCTCAAAAGAAAAATTCTCCTGGTTTCTAAAAAGGCACCCGATGTTTTTCTATATACGGTATCTTCTCTTATCTGTAAATCACAAGGGGAAATCCAGTGATGACATGGGCTGTTTCAATCAGATCAATGACCCCAAAGATATTTGTCGTTTGTATTTTGAAGTGAATTCCCAGATCGAAATCGACGCAAATGCAGACGAATTCGAAAAGGCATTGCAGATTGCACGGTTCCTGAGGATGAAAATTCCCGTAGGCCCGGCACTGAGCCTTTCCTCACAAAAGACACTCGAAGCCGTCATGCAGGGAAAAGGCGCCGTATGCAGCGATTTCTCTTTGCTTTTCAATATTTTCTGCCTCATCAACAACATTAAGGTGAAGGAATGGAATTGCGTCGACCGTTTCTACAAATCCAATTACGGCCATAATTTCAACGAAATCTATTCGTCAAGACTCAAAAAATGGATCGCAGTAGATGCGCACATGGGCGTTTATTTTGTAGGCGATGATAAAAATATCCCATTGTCCGTAGTCGAATTGTTCAAATACAGGCGAAAAGGGAACGATCTCAATCATGTCAACTTTTCCGATTACATCCATAAGAATGTCGAACGGATGAATATGATCTACTCCGGATTTACGATCCCGTTTCTCATCGTCAATTTCAAAAACGACGACAACGATTATTTCTTAAATAAATTCCAGGGAATCCCGTCGTTCGCCATCAATGCGATGCTGATCCTGAAGCGCAAAAACTACCAGTTCCTGTTTGTGCTCGACGATTACAAAGTCAAGCTGCTGCCGAAATATTTCCAGGATCTTGCCTCCGATTAAAATCGGGCAACAAATCACCAAAAAACAGACAAACATTTTTATATTTGCGGTATAACCTCATAACAACATGAAGAAAACCGCACTCCTGTTTGTACTCGCGCTATTCACATCCGCTATTTCCGCGCAACAGAAAGAAAAAATCAAAGGCTCCAAAATCGTAACAGTCGAGCAAAAAGAAATCGGCGAATTCGAAAATCTCGAAGTTTCCGACAACCTCGAAATTTTCCTTATCAAAGGCGATAAATGCGGTGTCGAGATCGAAGCCGACGACAACCTGCACGATGCGATTGAAATCAGCCTGCATGGAAACACGCTGCAACTGTCGGCTTCCAAAGAAATCAGCGGCGCCAAAAAGTTCAGCGTCCGCATCACCTACACCGACGATTTTAAGATGGCCATCGCCAAAAACCAGGCGAATATCACTGCGCTGGCCGATATCAGCCTCAATACCTTTACCTTCAAGTCGTTCGATTCCGCCAAGATTT
>DATHGE010000304.1:0-7931 GCA_035317805.1 Flavobacterium sp.
TGATGAGTTGGTGTTCGACGTCCACAATTCCGAACTCGAGAAAATCAAGCCGATGATCAAGCACGAAATGGAAAACGCGTTCCCGATGAGCGTTCCGCTGGACGTGGAAATGGGAACTGGAAAAGACTGGCTCGAAGCGCATTGATTTTAGTTCTTTTTTAGGTTTTTCTCCGAAATTAAAATTCAGATTCCGAAAAGATAATTATTGGTTTTTATTCTGTAAATTTGGGTTACAAACTAAAAATCAACAATTTATGAAAAAAACAATCCTTTCGCTCGCGGCCTTGGTCCTGATGACTGCCGCCTGTAAAAAAGCAGAAGAAACGCCTGCGGCCGATGCAACACCAACAGACAGCACCGCCGTGAAAACGGAAACCGCAGAAGCAGCCAAACCAATGGATTCTGCAGCCATGATGAAAGCCTGGAAAGATTACATGACCCCGGGCGACGCACACAAAACGCTTGCAATGGATAATGGAAACTGGGACTGCGAATCGACCATGTGGATGAAGCCTGACGACCCAAATCCGACAAAGACAAAAATGACCGGCGTGAGCAAAATGATCCTCGGCGGACGCTATCAGGAATCGAGATACACCGGAATGATGATGGGTCAGCCTTTTGAAGGCATTAGCACAGTCGCTTATAACAATGCTTCGAAGCAAATCGAATCTTCCTGGGTGGATAATATGGGAACGGGGCTGATGTTTATGAAAGGGGATTATGACGGCACTTCCAAAACCATGGAACTCAAAGGCGAATGTACCGATCCGATGACCGGAAAAGTGAAAAAGACACGCGAAACCTATACAATCGTTGACGACAATACCCGCAAAATGGAAATGTTTGATACCGATCCGAGCGGCAAGGAATTCAAGACGATGGAAATGATGATGACACGGAAAAAATAATTCTGCTACCCTTAAAATAAAATCCGTCGCGATATCAATCGGGACGGATTTTTATTTACAATACAAAACGATACGTCGCCTTGATCAGGAATATATTCTCAGGTTTCTTACCCAAAATCTGTGAATCCAGGCCATCGAACAAATCCTGCCTTGGATTGGCATAACCTGTCATTCCCTGCGACCATACAAGAAAAATTTCCGAGCCCGGAATGTATTCCCAACGCATCACAAGATTGGAACGGAACTGGACATACGAAAAATCAGGATTGCCAAAACTGTAATCGGCAGTTCCGTCAACATCTTCGTCTACCGAATAACTGTCGCTCAAACTATCAAACGCCAACTGATTGCTTCCAAATAAGGCGACGCGGTCGCCATGGTATTTCGCCGTCGGATTGGTCACGCGATTAAACGTCTTATAGGTTCCTTTCGAAATAAATGGTTGCCCGTAATATTGGATTGTAAGGTTCGGATTGATATTGTAATCGAGCCGGATCGAAGCACTCAAAGTACGCTGATCGAGATCGGCAGTAATATATCTTGGCGTTGCGCCAAAGTTGGTTTGCGTTACATATTGCGTCTTATTCCTGTTGGCATTGTAATTCGGCCCCATCGAAAAAGTAAAGGCGTTAATCGGGCGATAGGTGATTCCGCCGTCGTATTCGATATACGAAAAAGCGTTGTCTTTCGCTTTGCTTTCATATACGCCGCCATAAAAAGAAAATTTCCTGCGCGAATCGGTGTTGAAATTAAGTGCATTGAAAAAATCAGCGGAATTCCGCCATCTCGGCCCGCCCTGCAACGCAGCATTGCTGTAAATCCTGGGTTTGTAAAGGATCTGGGAATTGATATTCCAATTGTTTTTCAGGTTAAAATTGGTATTCAGGTTGTATTGCATCCTGTTGTAATTTCCGTCAAAATCGTACATCGACAATTGCTCGAACCTGCTGCTGATTCCCCTGAAATATCCAAAAGGCTTCAGCGTCTGATAGGTCAGGATACCATATTGCCTGATTTCATCCGCCTGGCGTAAAAAACCCACATCGTTCAATTCCAATTCGGGCGAACGCCACATCAGCAGGCCGTAATAGCGCCAATTGCCTACACTTTGTTTGCCGCCCTCGATTCTTCCGCCGGTTCCGGTGAGTGATTTTCGCGTCGGATCCACTTCAACATGTCCGGCATCTGCCCTTTGGAACAAATGCATAATCGATCGCTGCGTGTTGGTTATGGCCTGCTCATTTCCTTTGATGTGGCTCGCGACCACATTTCCGGTGAGGTAATATTTGCGGTTTTTCCAATTGTGTTTGAAATCAAGCCCGCCCGTATAAGCCGCGCTGTGCAGAAAATCCATTTCTGTCCCTTCGAGATTGCGGTTTGTGGCGGTAAACATGCCGCCGATGTAGGTATTTCGGTTGTTGAAATCTTTCTGTACGCGGCCGATAATGTAATTCGTCATCGGCTCGACAACCGATTTTCTTCTCGTGGTATTGTCGTCAATTTCCGCATATTCTTTTGCCGTAACGCTTTCGAGAACGCCCAGCGACCAACCGTCTTTGGTTTTTCCACTGAACTTTGCCGCGCCTAAAATGGTCGTATTATCGGGGATGTCTACAAATTCCCCGGCTGAAGTTGCCGGATAGCCCTGCGGACTTCTTCCAATCCTTCGCGAATAGAATAGATTGTCAGAACCATCGGCAAAACGGAAATCGAAGATATTTTTATTTTCGATAAAGAACGGCCGCTTTTCCTCAAAAAATATCTGGAAACCGTCGAGCGAGATGGCGGCGGGATCGGCTTCCACCTGTCCGAAATCCGGATTAATCGTCAGGTCTAAGGTCAGGTCGTTCGTGATTCCGATTTTGGCATCGAGACCGCCATTCATCTTAAAATCATTGCCATCGCGAAACGGGTTGCCCGCTTCGGCCTCATACGTTTCTTTTTGCGCTACGACGAACGGCTGGATTTCAACCTGCTTTTGCGGTTCCAGATTCATCAGCCCGCGCAATTCCCCGAATTCACTCACCCATCCCGGCGCATCGCGTTTTACTCGCTGCCAAACCGAGCGTTCCTCAGCCCTGAAATACCGCCTGGTGGATTGCAGTCCCCAAACCTGCTCCTTGCTGTTGCCGAATTTGAGTTGGCTGAACGGAATCTTCACTTCCGCAGTCCAACCTTCCTCGTCGATATTGGTTTTCATATACCAGATCGGGTTCCAGCTGCCGTCCCAATTATTCCCGTTTTCAGAAATGAACTCGTCGCCTTTCACACCCGAAACCGAAACCGTAAATGAAAATCCCGTGCGTTTGTCGTTATAGCTGTCGATGTTGATTTCTACCCAGTCGCCTTCAAAACCGTCGCGGCGCGAAAGCCTTTTTACGATGCCTTTCGGATCTTTGTCATAGCAACGGAAAGCAAAATAGAGGAATTTCTTGTCGTAAACGATCTTGAATTTTGTCTGTTCAGACGGCGGCGTATTCTCGTCGGGTTGGTTTTCGATATAGTCGCCTGTCCAGTCTACGATGTCCCAGCTTTTTTCAGTGATGAGTCCGTCAATGGTTGGTGATTCCACTCCGTCAAGCGACTTGGTGGTATAGGCTTTCTTTTCGACCACCGCATTTTCCTGTGCGCTTGCCGAAAAGAAAGAAATCGCGAAAAATAAGAAAAAGAGACTTTTTGCGGGATTCATGCTCTAGTTTTATTCCCGAATAGACTTCGGCTTTCGGAATGTGTTACAGTTTTTAGGCGATTAATTTCTGTTTTTTAACACCCTCTCCATCTGGGGTTTTTAACAGCTGGGATAAATTGGCATTTTAACAAAAGGATTATACTTATCTTTAAGCCAAAACAAATGATATCCGGAACATTTTCAGTGCTTTAATAAAACCATTGAAAAAATTCTTCCCTGTTCGGAAATTTATACGCAACCATTCCGGAAGTATTACATCTTTCAGGGGAATCGTTTTCATCAATCACCATTTTATAAATCATAGTTTTGGATACTTTAAAAACAATACTTTATTTCTCCATCTTCAATTATCCGTTGAAACTGGAAGAGATCTGTAATTTCTCGATCACAAAGGATTGTGCGGAAATTCAGAAAGACCTCGACGAACTTGTTGCCCAGAAAGTCATTGTAAAGGCAAACGATTATTACCTGATTGATGCCAATCTTGCCCATATCGAAAAAAGGAAAAAAGGAAACCAAATGGCCATTACCGCACTGGTCAAAGCGCAGGAACGTGCCAGATTTATCGCGAATTTTCCTTTTGTAGAAGCCGTTGGCGTTTCAGGCTCGCTTTCCAAAGGTTATTACGACAGCAATAGCGACATTGATTTTTTCGTGATCACCAAACCGAATAAGCTTTGGCTTTGCCGGACTTTCCTGATGCTTTATAAAAAGATTTTCCTGCTCAATTCACGCAAATATTTCTGCATCAATTACTTCATGTCGTCGGGAAACCTTGAAGTGGAAGAGAAAAACCGCTTCACCGCAACCGAAATCAAGACACTGATCCCATTTCAGGGCAAGGCCGCTTTTGCGGAATTTTACAAAAAGAACCATTGGGTTTCGGGTGTTTTCGGCGAATTCAATCCGAAACTCGACGCTATTGAAGACATCAGTAAGCCAAAAATCATAAAAGTTCTCGAACGCATTTTAGACACCAAGCCAGGGAATTTCTTAGATTCGTCTTTTAAAAGGATTACCGTTTCCTTCTGGAAGATCAAATTCAGGGAGATGAATCACGATGAATTCAGGATTGCGCTCAAATCGACCAAGAACATATCGAAGCACCATCCTTTGAATTTTCAGAAAAAAGTGATTTCATCGCTCAACGAAAAATACGAGGAAATTAAAAAGAACCACAACATAGAATTACCGAAAGAATATGTCTAACATACTTTTCTCGCATTCCTATTACTACAAACTCGACCCGAAGCAATGGAAGAATAAAACGCCTTTCCCGCCTTTGGGGACTTTATATGCCGCGTCGTTAATGCGCGAAAACGGCCATGAAGTGCGCCTTTTCGACACCAATCTGCTCGACAGCCCACTCACGATCATTCCGGTTTTAGAAATACAATTGCCCGAATACCTGGTCATTTACGACGACGGTTTCAATTACCTCACGAAAATGTGCCTCACGACAATGCGGGAAGCTTGTTTCGAAATGATTGCAATCGGGAAACAGTACAATTGCACCGTGATTGTCTGCAGTTCGGATTCTACCGACCACGCGGCCGAATATATTCAAAAAGGCGCCGATTACATTGTCCTTGGCGAAGGCGAAATCACCCTGCGCGACCTCATCGATGCCCTTGAAAGTGAAAAGGCCGTTGCCGATATTCCCGGAATTGTCTTTAAAAATGGTGACGCCATTCAATCCAACCCCAAACGCGCCGTACTCCAGAATCTTGACGAATTGCCTTTTCCTGCCTGGGATCTGGTCGATATGAACGAATACAAACTGTTATGGCGCGAAAGCGGACAGCGATTTACCCTGAATATCGCCACGACCCGCGGCTGCCCATACAAATGCAACTGGTGCGCGAAACCGATTTACGGCAACCGCTACAACTCGCATTCTCCCGAATACATCGCGAGCCACCTCGAATTCCTGCGCGCTTCCTATGGCGTGCGCCGTTTCTGGATGTGCGACGACATTTTCGGGCTCAAGCCCAATTGGGTCCGCGAATTCAATGAAGGTCTCAAAAAACGCAAGCTCAACATCCGTTATTATATCCAGAGCCGCGTTGATTTGCTGTTGAAAGAAGACATGATCGATATTTTGGCCGAATCGGGTCTGGAAGAAGTCTGGGTTGGTGCCGAAAGCGCTTCGCAGAAAATCCTCGACGCGATGGATAAAGGCACGAAAGTCGAACAGATATACGAAGCCACGCGTTTGCTGAAGAAGAAAAACATCCGTGTCGCGTTTTTCCTGCAGTTCGGTTATCTCGATGAAAATTCGGAAGATATTGTCAAAACGATCGGCATGGTGAAAGAGCTGATGCCCGACAATATCGGGATTTCAGTATCCTATCCTTTGCCCGGGACCAAATTTTACGAGAAAGTCAAAGCCGACCTCAAATCGAAAACCAACTGGAAAGATTCCGACGACCTCGAAATGATGTTCAACGGTTCGTTCAAAACAAAATATTACCGGAAGCTGCAACGCTTCGTACACAAGGAATACCGCAAAAGCCAGGGCGTTTCCAACCTCAGGAAAATGGCAAAAAATCCGTTGGAATTTTCATTCGGCAATATCCTTTCGGTGATGAAACTCGGCTATTACATCCCGAGCGCTTTCGTCGATACGCTGCAATTAAAAAAACTCCAGAATGACGACTGATTTCGACAAGGCCGCTTCCGGTTATGACGCGTCTTTTACGCACTCGGTCATTGGGAAAAGACAGCGCCGGCACGTATACGGTTTTCTATCCGAAGTGCTCGAAAAACACCAGCCGAAAACAGTTCTCGAAGTCAACTGCGGCACCGGCGAAGATGCGATTTGGCTCGCCAATCAAAACATTCGTGTCACCGCGACCGATATTTCCGAAGAGATGATCCGTTTGGCCAAAGGCAAAAGCAACGCTGCAAATCCGGTTTTCAGCCAGGTTGACATCAATGAGCTTCCGAAGCATTTTACAGGAGAAAAATTCGATTTGATCTTTTCCAATTTCGGCGGGTTGAATTGCCTTTCGGAAGTCAGGCTCGAACTTTTTTTCAGGAATGCCGCGCAATTGCTTTCCGAAAAAGGCCAGCTCATTTTGGTGATTATGCCGCGCAATACGATTTGGGAACAATGCTATTTTCTGGCGAAAGCCGATTTTAAAAACATATTCCGCCGCAAAAAAGCCAATGCAATCGCCAACGTCGACGGACAAAAAGTGATTACCTATTATTATGATCCGAAAGAAGCCGTCACTTTAGCGCGGCATTATTTCGATTTCAGGAAATTAAATCCGGTGGGCATTTTTTTGCCGCCTTCTTATCTCGAGCCGTTTTTCAGGAACCGGCCTTCGCTGATCGGATTTTTGGACAAACTGGAGATGAAATTCCACAAATTGCCGTTCCTTGCAAAACATGCCGACCATTATTTTATATTTTTCCAAAAAAGATGAGCATCCTGCTGACACACGCCTACTATCTGTCGGACGATCCGAAGGAACAGAAAATCATGAAGCCTTATCCGCCGCTGGGTTTGCTTTATGTTTCGGCCTATCTGATCAGCAAAGGGATTGCGAATGATGTTTTCGACAGCACTTTTTATTCGAAAGAAGAACAGCTCGCTTTCATTCTCGAAAAGAAACCGAAAGTTGTCGCGATTTATACGAATCTGATGACCAAGATTGAAGTCGTCAAATTGATTAAAATATTAAAGTCTGAAACCTATAACTTTCCTAAAATTATCCTTGGCGGACCCGACGTAAGTTACAATCTGGAGAATTACCTCAACACGGGCGCCGATTTCCTGGTCATTGGCGAAGGCGAAGAAACGACCTTCGAATTGTACCAGGCCATCATTCACGGAAGTGAAACCTCTACCGTAAACGGAATCGCTTATCTCGAAAACGGCACGGTTGTGAAAACAGCGCCGCGAACCAAATTCCGCGAACTCGACGAATTGCCGCTGCCCAACCGCGACGCCATCCCAAACGAAAAATACCTCGAAACCTGGAAAGCAAACCACGGCGAAAGCTCGATGACGATTTCGACACAGCGCGGCTGTCCGTATACTTGTAAATGGTGCAGCACTGCGGTTTACGGCCAGAGTTACCGGCGCCGTCCGCCGCATCTCGTTGCCGCCGAAATGAAAATGCTCAAGGACAAATACAATCCCGACGCGATCTGGTTTGTGGATGACGTGTTTACGATCAGCCACAAATGGCTCACGGCTTTCCATGAGGAAGTGGTGAAACAGAACGCACAGATCCGGTTTGAGTGCATCACCCGGGCCGAAAGGCTTAACGATGAAATCCTGCGCCTGCTGAAGGAAGCTGGTTGTTTCCGGATCTGGA
>DATHGE010000305.1:0-3232 GCA_035317805.1 Flavobacterium sp.
ATTACGAAGAGAACGATGTCTTTTGGTGCACCGCCGATATTGGCTGGATCACCGGGCATTCTTATATTTTATACGGCCCGCTGCTCAATGGCGCGACGACGATTATTTTTGAAGGCGTTCCGTCTTATCCGGATTTTGGCCGTTTTTGGGAAGTGATCGACAAACACAAGGTGAACCAGTTTTATACGGCGCCGACCGCAATCAGGTCTTTGGCCAAAGAGAATTCGGAATGGGTAGACAAGCACGATCTGTCTTCACTAAAACTGATCGGATCTGTCGGCGAACCCATTAACGAAGAAGCGTGGCATTGGTACAACGACCATGTCGGAAAAAAACGCTGCCCGATTGTAGATACCTGGTGGCAGACAGAAACCGGCGGCGTGATGATTTCACCGATTCCGTTCGTAACGCCAACAAAGCCAACGTATGCGACTTTGCCTTTACCCGGAATCCAACCTGTCCTGATGGATGAGAAGCGCAATGAGATTGAAGGAAACCAAGTCGTCGGGAACCTTTGCATCAAATTTCCATGGCCTGCGATTGCACGTACCATTTGGGGCGACCACCAAAGATATAAAGACACTTATTTTTCCACTTTTCCCGGGAAATATTTTACGGGCGATGGCGCGCTTCGCGATGAAGTGGGCTATTACCGGATTACCGGAAGGGTAGACGATGTTGTGATCGTTTCGGGACACAATCTTGGGACGGCACCTATTGAGGATGCGATCAACGAGCATCCGGCGGTTGCAGAATCTGCAATCGTAGGCTTTCCGCACGATATTAAAGGGAATGCGCTTTACGGATTCATTATCCTTAAAGAATCGGGCGAAACGCGTGACAGGGAAAACCTCAAGAATGAAATCAACCACCATGTCTCGAGCCATATCGGAGCCATTGCAAAACTGGACAAGATCCAGTTCGTTTCGGGTTTGCCGAAGACGCGTTCGGGTAAAATCATGCGGCGGATTCTGAGGAAGATAGCAGAGGGCGATTTCTCTAACTTCGGCGATACTTCGACACTCCTGAATCCCGAAATCGTTGAAGAAATAAAAAACGAAAGGGTATAAAAATCAAGCTGCTTTAAAAGGCAGCTTTTTTATTGGGTGAATGTTAAAATTATGTAAGTTTTAAGTTTTATATACAACATTTCGACGCCTGAATTGCCTAATTTAGCCCTGTTATGAAACCAGACAATAAAGTAATCATTGCAGGCGGCGGGTTGGCCGGATTGACCAGCGCCATTCATCTTTCTAAGCTTGGGCACCAAGTGACGCTGATCGATAAGAGCGATTTTCCCAAGCATAAGGTCTGCGGCGAATACATTTCAAATGAAGTGCTGCCTTATCTCGACTGGCTTGGTGTAAATCCCGAAGCCCTGCATCCGACACATATCTCTAAAATCGTTTTTTCTACAGGAACCGGTAAAATTATCAACGGCAATTTGCCTATGGGCGGTTTTGGCGTAAGCCGGTATGCGTTGGATTATTTTTTGTACCAGAAAGCAGTGTCTCAAAACTGCACTTTCATTTCGGAAACGGTAAATGAAATCAATTTCGGAAACGACAAATTTGAGGTTTTGCTTTCCAATGATGAAAAACTGGATGCCGATATCGTCATCGGCGCCTTCGGCAAACGCTCCAATATCGACCAGAAGCTACATCGCAATTTTATCCAAAAGAAATCACCATGGCTTGCCGTTAAAGGGCATTTTAAAGGCAACTTTTCTGATGATATGGTTGGCCTGCACAATTTCAAGGGCGGTTATTGCGGCGTTTCAAAAGTAGAAGACGATACAATTAACATCTGTTATCTTGCCGATTTCCTTACATTTAAAGAATATAAAAATATCGACGATTACCAGAAACAGGTGCTGTATAAAAACCCGCAGCTCAAGGCTATTTTTGAGAATTCTGAACCGGTTTTTGAAAAGCCGATGACCATCAGCCAGATTTCCTTCGACCGCAAAGAATGTGTCGAAAACCATGTGCTGATGATTGGCGATACGGCCGGACTGATCCATCCTTTGTGCGGCAACGGAATGGCGATGGCGATCCATAGTGCGAAAATCGTATCCGAACTCGTCAGTAAATATTTAACCCGCGAAATCACGTCGCGTGACAATCTTGAAAAAGCTTATAGCAGGGAATGGAATTCGCATTTCAAATCAAGGCTCAGGATCGGGCGGTTTTTGGGGAACCTGTTGCAGAAGCAGAATCTTTCGGAAGTCATGATGCGATTTGTGGCGTTATTCCCGTCTTTATTGCCCAGAATCATTAGCCAGACCCATGGCAAACTAATAACAGCCCCGAAATAATGTTTATCGATACCAAAGCGCGGACCAATCAAATTGAACTGATGGATGATTTTTCCATTGAAGGCGAGCACCTGCGCAAAACCCTTGACCAGATTGCACAGATAAACCGATTGCTTGGCGGGAATAAGATTACGCTTAACGGAGTGGA
The DNA here is from genome assembly GCA_035317805.1 of Flavobacterium sp. Taxonomy (GTDB): domain Bacteria; phylum Bacteroidota; class Bacteroidia; order Flavobacteriales; family Flavobacteriaceae; genus Flavobacterium. The sequence continues at coordinate 2,466 of DATHGE010000305.1, forward strand.
AAACCTGATCCGTAAGATTCCGAAATCAGAGGAAATCACCATCATCGACCTGGGTTGTGGAAATGGCGATATGCTGCGTGCGCTGTCGGTTTATGCCGACCGGAACGGATGGGATTTCAGGTTAATCGGTATTGATGCCAATACAGCCACTATCGAATATGCCCGCGAATTGTCGGCGCTTTACCCAAATATCACGTATCTTTCAGAGGATATTTTTAGTGAACGCTTTGAATATCTGGAATACGATATTGCCCTGTGTACACTGACATTGCATCATTTTAAGGAAGACGAGCTGGTGCACCTGATGGAAGTAATGAAAAAGCAGGCCAATATCGGAATCGTAGTTAATGATCTTCACAGGAACGCTTTGGCTTACAGGCTTTTTCAGTTGGTTTGCTTCGTTTTTCGTCTGGATGAAATGCCTAAGAAAGACGGGCTGATATCTATCCTGCGTGGCTTTAAAAGAAAGGAACTGATCCGGTTTTCGGAAAAATTAAAATTTAAAAACTATACCATCCGTTGGAAATGGGCTTTCCGCTACCAATGGGTCATCTCCAAAATATGAGCGTAAAAATTATTAGTGTCGCCAAACAATTACCCAAATATTCGAAGAATACGGAAGAAGTGATCCCATTTTTAGATGTTTGGCTCGAAGGCCAGGACGAAAGGTTTATCCGGAAAGTCAAGAAAATATTTGAAGGTGCGGCCGTAGACAAAAGGTATTCCATTATGGAACCGTCAGAAGTTTTTACGGCGACTTCTTTTGA
>DATHGE010000306.1:0-3561 GCA_035317805.1 Flavobacterium sp.
GTGGCTTTCACGGTCTCCGCCAACCAAAGCAGCAGCTTCTTCATCCGAAAGATTATCGATTCCCTGTTGCGTTACAAAATGGAATTTGACCCAATGGCGTTCGTTGGCCGCATTGATAAAACTGAAGGTATGGCTTCCGAAACCGTGCATATGGCGATAGGATTTCGGGATGCCGCGATCGCTCATTACGATCGTTACCTGGTGTAATGCTTCGGGAAGTAGCGTCCAGAAATCCCAATTGTTATCGGCACTACGCAGGTTTGTTTTCGGGTCGCGTTTCACGGCGTGGTTCAGATCGGGGAATTTCATCGGGTCGCGGAAAAAGAACACCGGCGTATTGTTTCCGACCAGATCCCAATTGCCCTGCTGTGTATAAAATTTCATAGCAAATCCACGGATGTCGCGTTCCGCATCGGCTGCGCCACGTTCGCCGGCTACGGTGGAAAAACGTACAAACATGTCGGTTTGCTTTCCAATTTGCGAGAAAATATCGGCGCGTGTATATTTCGTAATGTCGTGCGTTACGGTAAATACGCCATGTGCTGCGGAGCCTTTGGCATGCATCCTTCTTTCGGGAATCACTTCCCTGTCGAAGTGCGCCATCTTTTCTAAAAACCAAAAATCCTGCATCAGCATTGGCCCGCGCGGACCGGCAGTCATAATGTTTTGGTTATCCGGAACCGGCGTTCCGGTAGCTGTGGTGAGTTTTTTTTCGTCGCTCATAATGAAAGTTTTTTAGGTTTTGTTTCCCAAATGTAGCCAAACAATCGGCTGAAAATCATAATCTAAATTGATTGTTAAAATATTCTGATAGCCTAAAACTATTTTTAACTTTGAAAAAAAATCCAAATGAAGAAAGTATTTGCCCTTATGCTTTTAGTCCCTTTTCTGGGACAGGCACAATTGAAAGGTTTGATTAAGGAACTTGGGGGACAGGTGAAGACCGCTACAAGTTCGACTTCAACAAACGGCCTCGATATCAGCGCCGGACTCAAAGAAGCGCTCAACAACGGAATCACCAAACAGGTTTCCAAACTCACCGCAACCGACGGATTCTATAAAAACGCAGCCGTAAAGATCTTAATGCCCGATGAACTAAAGAAAGTCGACAAAACTTTAAGAAGTATGGGCATGAGCAGCCTGGCCGACGACGGAATCAAGGCACTCAACCGTGCCGCCGAAGATGCGGTTAAGGAAGCGACGCCGATTTTTGTGGGCGCCGTAAAGAACATGAACATTACCGATGCGAAAAATATTCTGATGGGGCCAGACAATGCGGCGACTGCATACTTACAAAAAGGAACTACGACGGCATTGTATGCTAAATTTAGCCCGGTAGTTCAGGAATCGATCGGGAAAGTTGGTGCTGATAAGATCTGGGCGACCATCATTACCAAATACAATAAGATTCCGCTGGTTTCTAAAGTGAATCCTGATATTACTGATTATGTGACCAACAAAGCGCTCGATGGTGTTTTTAAGATGATTACTGTGGAAGAGAAAAGCATCCGCAACAACTTATCTTCAAGAAGTTCGGATTTGCTCAAGAAAGTTTTCGCCTTACAGGATAAAAAATAATGATGGGGAAAATTCTGGCATTCAGTTCACTGATTTTACTTTTTGGCTGCGCCGAACTGCAGCAGGTTGCAAGCCAATATCCGCAAATCGGGACCACATTGGATATTGCCGATATTTCGGCCGGGTTGAAGGAAGCACTCAACAACGGCATTACCAAACAGGTTTCCAAACTTACCGCGACCGACGGTTTCTATAAGAACGCGGCCGTAAAGATCTTACTTCCGACGGAGCTTCAAAAAGTTGACAAAACCCTGCGCGACATCGGCATGGGCAGCCTGGCCGACGAAGGCCTGAAAGTACTCAATCGTGCCGCCGAAGATGCCGTGAAGGAGGCGACTCCGATTTTCGTAAGTGCTGTAAAAAACATGACTTTTACCGATGCGAGAAACATCCTTTTGGGCAATGACACTTCGGCAACGACGTATCTGCAAAGTTCGACATCGACTGCGTTGTATGGCAAATTCAATCCGGTGGTGAAAAGTTCGCTGGGAAAAGTCGGCGCAGATAAAGTCTGGTTGCAGATCATCACCAAATACAATTCGATACCGCTGGTCAAAAAGGTCAATCCCGACCTTAATGATTACGTAACAAACGAAGCGATGAAAGGCGTTTTCAAAATGGTCGCTGTAGAAGAAAAAGACATCCGTACCAATCTGAGTGCGCGTACTTCTGACTTATTAAAAAGGGTTTTCGCGTTACAGGATTGATACTATTTTGCAATCCTAAAAATTTAATGACCAATAACATATATATAACAAACCCTTAACACGGCAATGCCAAAAATTATCGGACATTTGTAACGTAATAAAGGGTTTTTATTATTTTGGTTTAGAGTTAGTTAAAGAATGCCGGCAACTTCATACTTGCCGGCTTTTTTTATGCACAATTTTCTTGGAAAACTTAACTTATATTTTTGAAAGTTTGCGCTTTGTAAGGCTTAAATTTGCAAACCCGGAGCCATAGGCCGAACAGAACGCAGTTAAATCAAATACCATGAAAAGCATCCTTCAAAAGCAGAGTGAAATTGAGAAACTTCAGGAAGAATTCAAATTATTTTCTGAAGAAAAGCTTAATATTAAAATCCCTGCAGCAAATACGATCGCCATTCCGGAAAAGAAAGTCACAGCCGATACCCCGCAATTATCCTAACCTTTCCTGCAGTTTTCTAAAGTAAGCGAAAGCCTTTAAAATACGGCTGCCATACCAGGAAAACATTTCCCCGTCTACGAAAACGGTTTTGGCGTGATGTGTAAAACGGCCAATCTCAAACGCATCTTCTTCCTTAAACGGATACGGCTCCGAGGAAAGAAAAACCAGATCAGGATCGCCTTCCAGACGTATTTTCTTTATTTCAATTTCAGAATAGCGGCCTTTATCCATATAAATATTTTTGAAGCGGTTAAGCTTTAGCATTTCGTTGATGAAATTATCAGAGCCTGCTGCCATCCACGGGTTTTTCCAGATAAAGTAAGCCGCTTTTTTTGTTGGTTTGTCTTTGATGAAATTCTGGAAATCGACACAGGCAAAAGCAATCTTATCGTTCCATTTTTGCGCTTCGGTGCGGCAATTGAAGAGTTTCCCGAAATCTGAAATCATCTGATAATTGTCTTCAATTGCAATAATATTCGTAACCCAAACCGGACAGATCCTGCGCAATTCTGTTACCATTTCAAGCGTGTTTTCTTCTTTATTTGCGACAATCAGATCGGGTTCCAGCAGGCGGATCTTTTCATAATTGACTTTTTTCGTGCCGCCGATAATTTTTTTTGTGGATTTGAAATGCACCGGATGGACACAGAATTTCGTGATTCCGACGACGCTGCCTTCCAAACCCAGATCATATAACAATTCGGTCTGCGACGGAACCAACGAAATGATCCTTTTCGGAGATTCCGCAAAATCAAGACTATTGCCCATCTGGTCGGTCAGTACCATGTTTGTATAGTATAATTTAAATGTTAAAATCCTGTAAGGGCGAAATTA
>DATHGE010000307.1:0-3075 GCA_035317805.1 Flavobacterium sp.
AGGCAGCCGACAACCGGATCTGTTGCCCAGACATAAATCACCTGCTGGTTGGCAACCGTATTGTGAAAAGAAGTATTTAAGAAAGCACCGATATCATTCAACGCATTGAACTGACTCGAATAATATTTGATGGTCAGTCCAGCGGCATTTTGCATTCCGCCGAAAATCGCTTCGGTCACGTCGTTAAGATTAAAATTGGTCTGGCCGTTTGTTCCATCGCCATCGGCACCGTCGTCGCAGAGGGTAAAAGTGTCATTTGGAATATGGATACTGTTGTTCACCTGGACTGAAAACGCCACTTGCTCGAAACAGCCCGTGATGGTGTTTACGATCCGGACAAAAATGGGTTGCGGATTGATCGTATTCGTAAAATTTGTCGGATCTGGAATCGGATTATCGCCAGTCAGCACATCATTGGAATTGGTATGATAACTCAACGTCACTCCGGTTTGCACGCCAAGGATTGCGGCATTGTTCTGTGTCAGGTTGAAAGTGGTGGAAGCGTCATCAACCGAATCGTGGTCGCATTCCTGAAGATCGAGATTTATCCCTGCGGTAGGAAGATCAGGCAGCCCTTCAAAAACCGCCGTTCCCGTCCATTGTAAGGAGAAGTTACTCTGCCCGAAAGGCCTGTCGATGACGATATAATAAGTATCACCCGAATTCACGGTCAGCCAGTTGACGAAACTGTTGCCATCAAATCCGGGCCCTTCGGACACATCCGTTTCGATATTGTTCATTCCGGTAAGATTGTCTGCCAGCCCGGCATTGTCCGGATTGGTAGTCGAACAGCGGATGGCATTTCCAAGTACGCCACAGGTTACGTTTGGCCCGAATATATAAAAATCAAAATCCTCAAAAATATCTGTACTTTCCGGAACGAGCGTAAAACCTAGTGTTCCGCCGGTCTTGATGGGAAGTTTGAGCCAAATGGTATTGGTTTCCACACCGCTGCAACTGTTGTTGGAATTCAATTCCGAAATGCCGCTTCCGGTAGCGGTCAAACCCTGGAAGCCGGTATTTCCGCATACAACAATCGCATCGGCACAGTCATTTTGGGCATTGCCCCAAACCGCGCACAAAAGTGCAATCGCAACAAGAAGGAGTTTACAGTGTTTCATTAATCGGATTGAAATGATTTTAAATATTAGGCAATCGCTATCGTTTTAAAGCAAAATGGCCTTTTGCAATCCTGCCGTCCTCAAGCTGGATGCTGTACCAATAGTCGTCGGAAGGCACCGGCCTGTCGTTGAATGTCCCGTTCCATCCTGTTCCCATCGGACTGATCTGTTTGAGCAGCTTCCCATAGCGGTCAAAAATCCGGATCACGGCATTCCGGTTAAAATCGGCATTGGCGCCTTTCAGGTTCCAAGTGTCGTTATAGCCATCGCCGTTTGGCGTAAAATAGCCCGGCGCTCCGAGTACGGAAACGGTAATCGGGCCAACGATACCACAGCCTTTGAGGTCTTTGATATAGACATCGTGCACACCTGGCAATACATCGTTAAAAAAAGAGGAATCCTGGAAGGTATCGGGAAAATCCAGGCTGTAAACATAATCTCCGTTTCCGGTTACAGTTACGGCAATCGTATTGATATCCGCCAGGTCAACCACATCTATATTCTGGACATGCGCAATGTCTGAAGCAACAACGGTAATGGTTTGCGTGCGGCTGCAGCCAAAAAGGCTTGTCACTTTAACGGTGTAAATCCCGGGCGCATTGACCTCAAGTGAATAAGCCGTTTCCGAAGTCAGGAGGTCTCCGTCTTTTGTCCATTGATAAGTATAATCTGTTGTGAGTTCGCCTGCAGGAAGTCCGGCGTCCAGCGTTATGAATATATTTGGCATATTCTGACAGATCAGTCTTTGGTCGGTTAACCTGATATCCGGCAATGGCTCGACGGTCAGGGTGATATATGGACCGAGGCCAAAACAGGAATTGTCGACATCGCTTTCCACGCGAACCCAAATCTGTTGTGTATTTGGATAGCCGATGTTTCGGTAGCTTGAAATATTGGTGATTTCGAGCGAATTTCCTCCGGCATCGGTTTCTGCGGCGGCATCGGCCGAATTTTTATAATATTTGATACTGTAGGCAGATGAAGAAGGCAATAAGGCAATAATATCTGCGGTCACGCTGCTGAAATCAAAAGTGGAAATCCCATCGCGATCGTTATTTCCGGAATTGTCATTTCCGTTAATGTCGAGGAAATCATCGCAAACGTTAAACGGACGTTGGAAAGTAGCAGGAATATTCGTGGCCGTTACGGTGATATTCACCTGTGCAATGCTATAGCAAAGGTTGGCATTTTCCACACGAACCCAAACCGATCCGTTACCTGTATTGTAGGCTGTTGGAATATTGATCAGGAACGCAGGGTCTGCATTTTCGGCCGCAGCCTGATTGGTATAATAGGTGAAAGTTTCATTGGCTGAATCGACAGAGATAAAAGTTTCTTTCTGTCTCAGATTCACATCGGTAACGGCGTTGGCAACCGCATCCTGATCGCACTGCACAAGACTTACCGGGGATGTCACGATGGGAAGATTGTAAACAGTCAGTGTCACTTCATCGGAAATCATACCGCAGGTATTCCCAATCTTATCCAGGAGCACCCTGTATTTGAGTCCGTCCAGAGCCGCAGTAGCATTGTTGATTTGTAATGTTGCCGTCGTGCTGCCGGAATAGGTCGCGTTGTCTGATATATTTGTCCACACGCCGCCAATAAAAACCTGCCATTGGTAGCTGTCAATCGGAGTCGTTACAATGGATATCGCGGTGTCTTGCGTCTGGCATACAAAAGTCGCTGTCGGCTGGGTCGTAATGGCGATCGGTGCGGCAAGGATGTAATTCGAATTCACCGGAACGGAATAGCCAACGGCACTCGTAACCAGACCATTTCCGTTCACAACCGGCAGCACACCGCCGAGAAGACCGTCGTTATCGGCATCGGTAAATCCGGCTTCTATGGTATCGAAACAGGTATCGTTATCACTGTCCAATTCCAGGTAATCCTTAATGTTGTCGGTATCGGTATCGGCAAGCAGGTAAGTTAAGATGGCCGAATCTGCGAA
>DATHGE010000308.1:0-5218 GCA_035317805.1 Flavobacterium sp.
ATCCACGTGCATCCAGAACGGTTCCGTTTATCGCAAAAGCGTATGGCGAGCCGTATGTGAATTATGCGACGAAGGTGATGCTGGGTGTGAATAAGGTCACGGATTTCAAATTCAACCCGCAATTGAAAGGATTTGCGATCAAGCAGCCGGTGTTCTCTTTCAGCAAATTCCCGAACGTCAACAAAGCTTTAGGCCCGGAAATGAAATCGACAGGCGAAAGCATCTTGTTTATCGACGACCTCAAAGACGACCAGTTTTATGAGTTGTATTCGAGAAGGAAAATGTATTTGAGCAAATAATCAGAAACAGAACATAACAAAATCCCCGAAAGCAACTTCGGGGATTTTTATTTTATTCCATTCTTGCGAAGAAAAATACGTGTAGTTTGCGGCAATTTTTGGATTGAAAAAAATGCTAATAACTTTATAGTTTTGGGTTCAATTCAAAATATATTTTTGTAATAACCAATATTTTACGGCAGCTGTTTTGAAATTGTAAATTCCTTTTAAACAAAAAATCCCCGGAACTTCCGGGGATTTTTATCCAATTTAATTAACCTCATTATTATTCCTTAACCAATTTTTCTACCTTTTTGCCTTCTTCTGTTGTAATTCTGATAAAGTAAATTCCACTTGATTTATCGGAAATGTCGAGTTTCACAGCATTTTCATTTTCCACAATGATTTGTAAAACCCTGCCCTGAATGTCGAACATTTCAATTAACCTGATGTTGCTGTCCGATTTGATCTGGATAAAATCGTTGGCCGGATTCGGGTATAAAACAACACTTTCGTCTTTTGTAAACACCGTGTTGCTCAGCAGTGCAAAAGTAGTGCGGGCGTCGTTGGTTTCAATCGGTGCGTTATAATCAAAATAGATATCGGCTTTGTTGGTCACTTCATCGCCCGCATTCAATTGGGCAAGGGTTTTTATCTTAAACAATATCGTGCCGTGGCCGCCAACCGGTGGGTCGCCTGCCAGTGGCAGCAGATTGATATTTTTGAAGATAAATTCGACGACATTTCCCGTAATCCTTGTATCTGCCAGGTGGGAAGTATTGAGCAACTGTAAGCTGTTGACGTCAAATTTTGTCGGATCTACAATAATTTTCACAACCACATTTTCGGCCTGGTGGTTCCCGGTATTTTCAAAACGGGCGGTGTAGTGCAGGTAGTTTCCGATTTCTGATGGGTTGACAACAGCGCCCTGAAGGCAGATCAGATCGTTAGGATCATACGAACCCACTACGGATTCATGGTAAGCAAACAAGTTGTCATCGGCCATCTCATCTCCAATTACCGGAGTTATCGTAGCCTGGAAATCGAGGATGTCGTTGATGTTTACCGCAGGGACGTCGATAGCGGAATTGACATTGAGCGTAATTTCGAAAGAGCGATTTTCAAATGGCAGCAGGTTGCTGTAATTCCAGTTTAACAAACCGGTGCTTTGCGTATCAGGATTGATGGTGGCCGCGCTGAAATCCAAAACGTCATCATCATAAGTGAAGGTGATGTTGCCCGAAAGCGACTGGTTGCCTTTGTTTTTATAGACAATGCGATAGGTAGCATCGAAGCCTGGCCTTGATCTGGTAACGGGCTCAATAACAATTTCAAGGTCGTTGTGCGCGCCATTGGCAGTAAGGCAAAAATCCTGTGTAACTACCGTGCTGTTCAATGCCGGAAAGTTATGCGTGGTGGTGGTTGGCGTGATATTATAATAGGCTGGGTTTTCTAAATGGGCATTCAAGGTATAATCGCCGATGCCTGCATACAGGGTATAAATCCCGGAATTGTTTAAGAAAGTTCCGCTTGATATTGATCCATCAGTCATGTCAAACCGAACATTGTTGGCTTTGATATCGCTGGCATCGCAACCGTTTCCGTTAAGGTCATACAGGGCGGTTCCGGTAACGCTGTTGTAATTTCCGCCTGGCGTGAAAGAGCAATAGGAACTGACAACGGTATCGGGATTGTTAAACGTCGCTGCGGTTTGCAAATCGGCAATCTGGCTTTCGTCGGCGCAAATAAAGGTCAGATTTGGATTGTTGTTGAAATTGACATTTTCATTCTGGCCGTTCTTGACATAAAGCGTCGTAAGCAAATTATTCTGGCACATCACGCCGTTGTTTGCGAAATTTGAACTGTCGCTTACATCGAGTGTAGTCAATAAGTTATTGGCGCAATATAATTCCCTAAGGTTCACGAAACCGGTTAGATCAAGCGCTGCAATCTGATTGTATGCACAATACAAAATCTGCAGATTCACCATGCCACTCACATTGAGCACCGGAATGAAATTGTTAGAACATCCCAAAGAGGTCAGGCTATTCAAGCCTGTCACATCGAGTGCCGTGAGTAAATTGTTGGAACACTCAATATTCGTTATGCTCGACAGGCTACTTACATCCAGGGATGGCAGCAAATTGTTGGCACAGTTAAGATTCGTTAGGGCTGACAGGCTGCTTACATCCAGTGCCGGCAGGAAATTGTAAGGGCAATAGAGGCTGAAAAGACTGGTAAGTCCGCTTACGTTAAGTGCCGGAAGTTGGTTGTGGCTGCATGACAATTGTAAGAGGTTCGACAGTCCGCCGACGCTTATTGATGTGAGTTGGTTTTCGTCACACCATAGCACCTTCAGACTAGTTAATCCTGTTGCATCTAATGAAGTCAATAGATTATTCATGCACAATAATTGTTCAAGATTTACCAATCCGCTTACATTAAGCGAGGTCAGTTGGTTGTTCTGGCACGAAACCTCTTTCAGGTTTGGCATGATGCTCAAATCTGCCGTCGGGAACGCATTGTATGAAAAATTTAAATATTCCAGACTGGTCAATCCGGTGAAATCGATCGTTGTCAGTAAATTGTTATTACAGCCCAACCCATTGAGATTGGCTAAATTCGCTACAGTCAATGAAGTCAACTGATTGTAGGTGCAGCTAAGATTTTCCAGTATTGGCAAACCACTCACGTTAAGCGTCGTCATCAGGTTGTAGTCGCATTCATATGTTTTGAGGTTGAGCAGGTTGGTGGTATTGACTGTCGTCAATTGGTTGTTGGCGCAACGCAGTATCGATAAGTTGACCAACGTAGGGATGTTTAGCGCTGTGAGTTGATTGTTGGAACAATTCAATTCATGAAAACTCGTCATGGCACCCGTAAGATTGAGTGTTGTGAGCTGGTTGTTGTAGCACCACAATATCTCCATATGCGTCAGGCTGGCCACACTGAGCGCTGTTAACTGGTTATTTCCACAATTAATTGACTTTAAGTTAACCAGGCCGCTAACGCTCAGCGTAGTGAGCAGGTTATCAGAACAGCTTAGATTTTCAAGTGTTGTGACTCCGCTGACATTAATTGAAGTGATTTGGTTATATCCGCAACTCAAGCCACGCAGGCTCGATAATCCCAAGCCGTTTACACTCATTGTAGTCAGTTGGTTGTACGAGCATTCCAACGCCTGGAGGTTAAACATGCCACTTATGTTAATCGATGTCAGTTGGTTGTGGTCGCAAACCAAGACAATCAGAGATGACAAATTGCTCGCATCGAGTGATGTGAGTAAGTTGTTTTGACAGAATAAGGTCTGCATGCTCGTAAATTCAGAAATCCCGGTTAAGTCCGTAATCCCCGAATTATCGAGATTCAGGCTGTAGATCTCGACAGCTTCACTAACCTGAATCTCGCCGTCGTTATTGGTGTCAATTTTTGCAGGGCCAAAAAAATCCACTGCAATGTTATTAGAAACATCCGCTGCCAAAAGCTTTGCCTTAAAAGCAGGATCCGGAAAATTAATGACCTGTGCATTTGCCATCCCGGCAAAAAGCAATAAACAGAGTAATATTTTCTTCATTTTGTTGGTTTTAATAGGAAGAGATTGATTCATGATTTAAAGTGCTTTGATTAATTCCTGCAGTTTTTCCTTTTTGCTCTGTGCAATCGGGATGTTGGTGTTATCGGCCATCACTACATAACCGCCGTCGTTTTTAATGTAAGATTTGAGATAGGACAAATTTATCAGGTGCGATTGGTGGATGCGTTCAAATCCGTGCTCCGTCAGCAATTCCTCATATTCTTTCAGCGTCCGCGAAATCAGGACCGGTTTGTGGTTCTTGATAAAAAACTGCGTATAATTGACTTTCGCCTCACATCGGATAATGTCCGAAACATCAAAAAGATGAATCCCGTCGCTCGTCGAAAGCGCAATCCGTTTGTAATTGTCGACTTTCTTGCGGATGTTCTCCAACAGCAAATCGATGTGCTCGAAAGAATTTGTCTTTCCGGTCGCATCCTTGATCTTGGCGATCGTATGTTGCAGCTCTTCAAAATCAACCGGCTTCAGCAGGAAATCCAGCGCGCTGAACCGAAACGCCTTTACCGCATATTCCTCATGTGCCGTAATAAAAACGATGTGCGCATTGATTTTCCCGATCTTTTCCAAAATGTCGAATCCGGTTCCGTCGCTCAAATGGATGTCGAGAAAAATCACCTGTGGCCGCAGTTTCTCGATGGCTATGATTCCGGTCTTGACGCTTTCGGCCTCGCCTACTATCACAATGTCGTCCGTATATCGGTCCAGGAGCGCTTTGAGTCCGGTGCGCAAATGTTTGTCGTCGTCAACTAATAATGCTGTTATCATCTGTTTTGGGGTTATGGTATGTATTGGATCGGCAGCTTCAAAGTGACGCGCGTACCCGTTTTTTTATTGTTATTTTCTAATTCCTCTATGTCAATCTGTGCCGCTTTTGAAGTGGTCGATTCCATAATCTCGAGGCGTTTTTTCGTAATTTCCATTGCCATGGATTTGTGTGCCGTAACCGAATTCTCCTTTAGCAGTAATGATTCCGACAGGCCGATTCCGTCATCGGTGACCGTACAGATGAGCTGGCCGTTCTGCACATCAAAGTTTACGTCGATCCTGCCGTTGCCTTCTTTCGGAACCATGCCGTGCAAAATGGCGTTCTCCACAAACGGCTGGATGAGCAGCGGCGGCAATCCCATATTGAATTCCACTTTGGGACTCGATTCGATGTGGAATTCAAATTTATTGTGAAACCGAAGCTGTTCGAGTTCGAGGTAATTCTGCAGGCTTTCGATTTCCTTATCGATCGGAATCAGCGAACCTTTCGAATATTCGAGCGTCAGGCGCATGAGCTTGGAAAATTTCGACAGGTATTTGAGTGCCGAATCAGTTCCGTTCTGAACGATAAAACTCGAAA
>DATHGE010000309.1:0-5426 GCA_035317805.1 Flavobacterium sp.
CATTTTCATAATTCGTCATGCCCTTCATCGTCGGAAGCATCGGTGTCGTATAGCGGTAACCCATCGATTTTGCATCGGTATCGAATTCTGCTTCCGGCTTAAATCCGTAAAGGAAAGCCATCCTGTGGTCTTCAGTGGCAAACGGAATAAACAGCGTGCCGCCTTCGGATACGAATTCAAGCAATTTGGCAATCGCCGCATTACTCAATTTTCGCGTATCGAGCAAAACAACAACACGTGTCGTAGCGGAAGGTGTCGAAAACCCCTGGATACTCGTGGTCTTAAAAGGCAGTTTCGTATAATCGCAGGATTTTTGGATTTGCTTGCTGTAGTACTTGCTTTGTAACGAACCGTTGTCGACCAGGAATTCCACCACAGGTTTGCTGCTCATGCCCACTTCGGCATAACGGATAAATTCAGTATTGCCTTTGATATCTTCTTTATCATTAAAAATATCCCCGACATTTTTGAGGTCGGACCAGTCATCCAGACCTTCACAACCGGAGAATCCGATTGCCAAAAGCAGGACCAACAAGGCCTTGGCATATTTTGCAGCAGGTTGTTTTATCATTTCCATGATTAAAATATTAGGTCAGTTATTTTGCTTTCTCCCGGTTCATTGACAATTTCGTATACTTTAAGCACTTTGGTATTGTAAAAGAGATTGACTTTCCTGCCCCTTTTCCGGAGCAGCTCAAGTTCTTTTTTCAATTGTGCCGACAGGTATTTGTTTTCCGAAAAAATATTCTTCTCTGCTTTATTATTTTCGTTGAGTACAAATACCAATACGCTTTTTGTCAACGCATATTCAGGATGCTTGATTAAAAATTTAGGGTCTTTTTTATTTTTGAAATAGACGGAATCCACTTTTGGATAATCATCAAGAAAATACTCATAATTCATAAAAAAGTGTTTGTTCGTACTGATCACCTGCGTTGCCGGGTCATTAACGATAGAATACGAATACGGAAAATACGTCTTTGAAATCTTGTCATACGCGTCAAGGATGTGTTTCGGTGTCTTATCCGATTCTGTGAGTTTATCGATATTATTTTGCTGGTAATAGAATGAAGCGTAAATCAGGCCGCCAATCAACAAAACCGCAGTATATGGCGTGAACCGTTCGAGTTTGTAGAACGCAAAATTGAACAATCGGATGACAATGGCCGCATTCAACCCGAAAATAACCGGAAGGAAAACCGCAAGGGAATTGTTGATCATATCGCGGTCGATCCACTGATTATTAGTGGTGCTGAGGAAAATCAGGAAATTGAAATACAGGAAAATCGCCAGCGTCGGGCGCCAGTTTTCCCTTTTGACCGCAATAAAAAGCAAGATCAGGACGGTTCCGCCCAAAGTGCTGTATTGGAAATACTGGATCAGCTGCCCGTATGGCAAAATCAATTGCGGCACATAGGTATAAGAACTGATCGACAACAGGTTCGAGTGGAAAAACTCTATGAAATCCGCTTTCAGGAAATAGCAGGTAATGCTGTAAACCCCGAGCAAAATCAGGAGCGCCGTGGCATAAGCCAGGATTCCGACGCAATTAAAAACCTTCGTCTTATTTTTGGTAAAGATCAGGGCAATCAGCAAAAATGGCGGCATCAGGATGCAAAGCGTAAAGAAATCGATCAGGCCGATCGCGCAAAAGGCCAATACGAAACTCAGGAAATAACTGAGTTTCTTCATCTTGAGCAATTCGGGCCTCAGGTAGAAAACCATAACAGCGAGTCCGAATGTCAAAGCCATGAACGTCGGGTTATTTTCCAATAGATAATACACATTTAAAGGTGTAAGCACATAGACCAGGGCGAACGAGAAAGAACCAATTATCGGTGCCAGGAATTTGGAAGGCGTCAGTTTATTGGTAAGCCAGAAAATAATCACGGCGAGCAATGTTGCCTCGAGAATTGAAACCACCTGGAGCGCAATTTCCGGACTCACGTCTGTGATTTTTCCGTAAAGGCTGACCAGGGCAAACTCTCCGTCGACGGTCATATCATCATAAAACCAATGCTGGAAATCGAATTCGATGACTTTATTCAGGTCGGCAATCCACGCATCAGAAAGCGAATAATTGTCATATCGGATAAAATAATAACGGCTGATGAACGTAATTCCGCCAATCAAAACGGTTAAAATCAGGATCAGCGTATTGTTGTTCTTTTTGTTTTTCTTCTTAGAGGAAATCGAAACCCAGTACCAGAAAGATTTTCCGTTTTCGATATTCCTGAGAAATTGCAGCAATGTCGCGCGGATGTGGATATTGAAGTATTGTCGCGGCCTTTTGAGGTTTTCGATTCCGACAATATCGATTCCGATGATCAGCATCAGAAAGAATAAGGTATTGAAAAGATTATAAGCGTTGAGCTGTACGAGGATGAAAACAATGACCAGGATCGCGCTGGCATATTTGAACCAGTTGTTCACTATAAAATCCAAAAAGCTGATAGGTCGCTTAACATTCACAAATTTCCTGTTCAGGTAGAATAGGAAAAGAATGATAAAGCTGAGCCTTATGAATCCTAATAATATGGAACTGGTCAGGAACATGTTCACGTTTTATTTTTAAATTTTGGTAAACCCTGCAAATCGATGTTTCCGATGAAAACCGGGAATTTTGAAGGTTTGATCCGTTCCGAAATCTTATCGCAAAGGCCTTTCGTATCGGCATATTCAATGAGCATCACCGGAATCTTATAGGTTTCGTTGATCGTTTTTAGCCGTGCCATTGTAGTTTCAAATTGCTTGCTGTCGCGAAGCGCATATTTTTTTGCCTTGAAATTGTAAAGGCTCGCCACCGACTCGATCACAATGCCATCTACATAAGATGATGTTTCGCTAACCAGGTCGAGTCCGGCGTTCTGGAGAAATGAAGCTTTCGGATATTTTTCCTTAATATTCCGAAGCAACGTTATCACTTCTTTGCGCTGGTCTTTCTGGGGCCCGAAAATGGTAAAATTATCGATGTTGTCGAGGAACATTCCGTCATAGCCTTTGGCCAGCGTCTTGTCTATGATATCCATGAGGACCGTAACCGTTTTTTCATTTTTCAGGTCCAGGTAATAACTGTTCCATATTTCATTTTTTCCGAGCGTCACATTCTTCAGTGCATTATAATGTGCAGCGTGCTGATTGACTTCCGCGAGGCTCATATAGGCATAAACCTTTTCGTTCTGCTGCTTGATTATTTTAATCTCTTTGGCGGAATAGTGCTTGGATTCTAAAATCACATAGCCGTATCCTTTGATGGTTTCCGGGCTCAATTTCCCATAACATACCAGCATGGTGTTTTTTTTGACCCCGTTGCCGAATGCACTCGAAACTAAGATGGAAGGTAAAATGTAAAGGAAGATTTTAATAAGCCGCATAGTAGTAATAGTCTAGGTTTTTGAAATAACTGATATTCGCTTTCAATGTGAGGGCAACAAAAAGTGCTGCTCCGCAAAGCATTCCGGCAACACTGTACTCGTAAGCAAAAAATCGACTAAGAACAAAACCTACTACTATATTGAGCAAACAGGCATACATAATCGCTTTTAATGGCTTAACTGCCTGGCCGAGCGTGAACAAATATAACGCGTTTAACATTCCCCACGCCAATAGCATGTATCCGATTCCGCCAATAAGGCAAACTTTTATACTGAGCTGCAGCAGCACTTCGTTAAACTGCCCTTCAAAACCCCATGAGGCGCTGATGATGAAATAAATGAACAGAAATGCCAAGGCGCTGGTAATGAACAAAAGTAAAACCTGCTGCCAATACATTCTGCGCAACTGATTGTTGAATACTTCTGGCGTGTCATGGCTGGTATTTTTTTGTCCGATGTCAATGAATCTTGTAAATGATGCGATGCTGTATTCTAAAACGCCTGCGAGTAACAGGAAGACCAAAATAGCCAGATCCATTCCCAATTCATAGTTTTTTTCAAAATACACCAAAAAAGGTAACGGCCCGTTTAGTCCGGAAGACCAAGCCAATATGCGGTCGATAAAGATAAATATGTAGATGAATATTCCGTAAAAGAAGTATTGGTAATTGTGGTATAAGATTACCGGGACTTTGATTTTATGGTTGGTTTCCGATTTTTCCTTTTTGATCAGCCTCCTGAAATAAATCATCAGGAATAGTTTTGAGATTACGATGGCGACGGCAATACCGATCCAGTGCGTACCGTAAACCAGCAGCGTCGTTGTTTCCTTAAGGTAAATGGCAACCGCCGTCCCTGCTCCGATTGCTACCGTAATCACCCAACGCTGTTTGATGGTATGCAGCGGTGCCAAAAGCAACAGCAATAATCCAATCAGGAAAGCATAAGCGAAAACAACGAACAGGACTTCGTAAGGATAAATATGGAAGAAAAAATTCACAAGGAAAATAATAGCAAGCAACAGGAAAATAGACAACATTCCAACCTTATGCAGGTAATTGATGGTTTGCTTGGTCATCTGGTAATCCTGGTAATTCCAATAAAAGGAAGCCTGGCGGCCAATCACCTGGACGAATCCGCCGGTGGCGATCAACCCGACGATTACGCCGAGAACTACGGCGGTCGACTGGATTTGGTTGAATCCGACAAATGTCCATAACGAATAGCCGAAGAAGATAATCGCGGCAATCTGGATGAGCACGGGTAAAAGGTGGAAGATTCCGAGCGAATAATATTCGGCGAAGATTTTGGTCTTCACCCAAAGGTAATCCGAAATCTGGATGATTTTTGGCTGCGTCTCATCAACTTCCCTTTCCTTGGCGTTTTTGGCGCCGAGATGAACCTGGTCGGTTGTGAGTTCGTAGTAGACAAGATCCGCAAGATCTTCGATGGATAAAAACCCAAAATCGTGCTCGGTGTCTTTTTCGCGAATCCCGAAAGACTCGATGGTAGCCGCAACAACCTGGCTGCTAACGGGCTTACCAATCTTGTCCTTGGTATTTTCTATCAGGGACTTTATATTTTTGTAATGATTTTCCATAGTAGATTGGGGGTTCTATTTTGGTTAAGAGCAGGCTTACGAGGCCTCCATAGCTTCTTGTAAATCGGTGTTTAAGTAGATCGGCTCAGTAGCTTTTCTGTTAATGATATAGTCGTATGCGATTTCGTATTCCTTGATAAATTTATCGATCGTGAAATTGTCGATCACTTTCTTTCTTGCATAGGCACCCATCCGTTTTCTCATGTTTTCATCCTGCAACAGGGTTACAACACTTTGTCCGAGCGCTTCGTGGTCTTTTGGTTTGCAGATAAATCCGCATTTGTCATCCAAAGCTTCTGTCACACCGCCAACATCAGTGGCAACTACAGGAATTCCGCAACTCATTGATTCGAGTACCGTGTATGGGAAACCCTCAGAAATGGAAGTCAATATCGAAACATCGCCTTCACAAAACAACTGCTGCGGCTTGTCGTGGTAACCCGCAAGAGTGA
>DATHGE010000310.1:0-2589 GCA_035317805.1 Flavobacterium sp.
AACGTTCATCAGCGTCAGCTTTAAAGAAAAAATCTCCTCAAAAGTGTCCTCATTCAAAATAACCAGGCGGTTTTTTGTGAATAGTTTCTTGGCGAGCTTTTTCCTTTTTAGTCTTTTTCCGGACATACCGATTGTTTATGCTGCAAATATAGAGAATTTAGTCTTGTTTGGGTTGCTGAGCGCCCGAGTTCCTATGTGCCTGAGCGACAGGGTTGCCGTAAAAAAAGAAACTCCTGCTTTTATAACAGATTTATACTTTCCTCTTTTTTCTCAGCCACTCAGCTGCTAAGGCACTCTATTTAACGCCGCGAAATCATAAATATTTGCTAATGATTGAAAACAATAACCAATTTTTCTATTTATCTTTGTCGGATAATAAATTGCTTCGGCATAAATGATTTTATCATGGGAAGATTAGGCGTTACAGAAATCCTTATTATAGTAGCCGTTATTTTATTACTTTTTGGAGGTAAGAAAATTCCGGAACTCATGAAAGGACTCGGAAGCGGTATCAAAGAATTCAAAAATGCTGCTAAAGACGATCAGCCGGCAGCTAAAAAAGAAGACGACACAACAGTTTAATATTCCGTTTAGCGCGGATATTTAAAAAGCCTCAGTAAATGTAGATTTGCTGAGGCTTTCTTTTATAAAACCATGGATAGCTGGATCCTTTTGCGGTCCTCATCCACCTCCGTCACTTTTACCTGCACATGCTGATGAAGCCTGACCACTTCATTCACATCCGACACGAACCCGGCCTTGAGCTGCGAAATATGAACCAGTCCGCTTTCCTTAATGCCGATATCCACAAAACAGCCAAAATTGGTGATGTTGTTGACGATTCCGGGCAATACCATTCCGGTCCTGACATCTTTAATCGTCTTGACGTTGGCGTCGAATTCGAATACCTTGGCGGATTTTCTCGGATCCAATCCAGGTTTTTCCAGTTCCTTTATAATGTCTTTCAAACCGAGCAGGCCGATTTCGGGTGTGACGTAATTTTCGGGTTTGATAAGCGCGGTTTTTTCCTTATTCGCAATCAGGTCGTTGACGGTAAGCTTTAAATCCTTGGCCATTTTCTCCACAACAGGGTATGCTTCGGGATGTACGGCCGAATTGTCAAGCGGGTTTTTCGCGTTAGAGATCCGGATGAACGCCACACCCTGCTGATAGGCTTTGTCACCAAGCCTTGGTACTTTCTTCAACTGTTTTCGGTCTTCAAACGGGCCGTTTTCCGAACGATAAGCCACAATATTTTCGGCAAGCTTCTCACCTATTCCACTCACATAACTGAGTAAATGCTTACTCGCGGTATTAATGTTGATACCGACAGAATTCACACATCTTACGACCACTGTATCGAGTTCCTCTTTCAATTTTGTCTGGTCGACATCGTGTTGGTATTGGCCGACGCCGATGGCTTTCGGGTCGATTTTTACGAGTTCGGCCAACGGATCCGATAATCTCCTGCCGATTGAAACCGAACCGCGAACCGTCACATCATAGTTCGGGAATTCTTCCCGTGCAATCTTCGACGCCGAGTAAACAGAAGCTCCGGCCTCGCTCACGATGAAAACCTGTAACGGCTTATCGAATGCAATTTTCTTGATAAAGAATTCGGTTTCGCGCGAAGCCGTTCCGTTGCCTATAGAAATCGCATCGATTTTATAAGCGTTGACCATCGAACGGATTTTCTTCATAGCAACGGCAGATTCATTTTGCGGCGCATGCGGGAAAATCGTCTCGTTGTAAAGCAAATCGCCTTTTTCATCGAGGCAGACCACCTTACAGCCGCTTCGGAAACCGGGATCTATCGCCAGGATTCGTTTCTCTCCCAATGGCGGCGCGAGTAAAAGCTGGCTTAAATTGTTGGCGAAAACCTGGATCGAATTCGCATCTGCTTTGGCTTTGGCTTCCTGCAGTGCTTCGTTTGAGATCGCCGGTGCGAGCAACCTTTTGAAACTGTCCTCGATCGCCTGTTGGATATGCGGTGTCGTATCGTTGTTGTTTTTGATGATGATCTCGTCAATGATGTTGAGCGCCTCTACACCCGAATTTTCAGCGTCGACCTCAATTTTCATCTTGACGAATCCTTCGTTCTCGGCACGCAACATTGCGAGCAGACGGTGCGGCGGCGTTTTGCCTAAAGTTTCGGACCAGTCGAAATATTGGTTGAATTTCTGCGCCGATTCGTCATCTTTTTTGGTCTTGACGACTTTGGTCGTAATGGTCGATTTGCGCTGATACAACCGTCGCAATTGTTTCCTGACGTAGATATTCTCGTTGATCCATTCGGCGATAATGTCGCGCGCGCCTTGCAAAGCCTCGTCTTCGTTTTTGACTTTTTCATTGATATAGCGCGTTGAAATGAAATCGATATCGTCGTTGTTTTGCGCCATGATGATTTTTGCGAGCGGCTCTAGGCCGTTTTCGCGGGCCACGTCGGCACGGGTTTTCTTTTTCTTTTTGAATGGCAGGTAGAAATCCTCGAGCTCGTTGAGATCGAAACTTTGTTGGATTTTCTTTGAAAGTTCAGGCGTCAATGCCTTTTGTTCTTCGATGGATTTGAGAATGGCGTCTTTGCGTTTT
>DATHGE010000311.1:0-20951 GCA_035317805.1 Flavobacterium sp.
GGAGAAAATGGCGGCGCCGGGAATCTGGTCATCTGTGAAGTGGTGCGGATCCACATTCACGAAAGTGTGCTCGATGCGCATGACAATATCGACCAACATAAAATCGATCTCGTCTCAAGGCTCGGAAACAACTGGTATTCGCGCGCCAATGCCGGATTGTTTGAGGTAGAAAAACCGTTGACAACACTGGGAATTGGAGTGGATGCGATTCCGGATTTCATCAAGAGAAGTGTCATTTTTAACGGTAACGACCTGGGGAAATTAGGCAATGTCGAAGCATTGCCCACAACCGAAGAAGTTGCTATATTTGTAAAGGAAAATTTTGCGGTAAAAGGTGTTTTGAGCGGCGATGATGAACTCAAGAAACACCGGAAAGCCAAGGAATATATAGACAATAATGACGTGCTTTCCGCATGGAAAGTGTTGCTGGCCAAATAATAGAATTAATAATAAAACAAAAGAAGATGGAAGTTACAGGAAAAGTAAAAGTAATTAATGCTGAGCAGCAGGTGAGCGCCAGCTTTAAGAAAAGAGAATTGGTGGTTACTACAGACGAGCAGTATCCGCAGCATATCATGATCGAGTTTACACAAGACAAATGCGACCTGCTCAACAATTATAAGGCGGGTGATGCGGTAAAGGTATCAATCAATTTAAGAGGCCGCGAATGGGTAAATCCGCAAGGAGAAACCAAATATTTCAACAGCATCCAGGGCTGGAGAGTCGAGAAAGTACAGGCTGAAGCGCCAACGCAGCAACAATCGCCAGCAATGCCGGCAGCACAGACATTTGAGCCTGCGTCGAACTTTACAGAAGAAGAGCACGACGATTTGCCGTTCTAACAGAATCTGATTCAAATAACGAAGCCCCGAATTTGTTTCGCCAGTCGCTGGCGCTCGAGTCGGGGCTTTGTCGATTAAAGCTGTTTGTATGTATTTCTTATCCGAAGAATTGTTTTTTCCTGCGGCCGATTCTGCCGATGCACACGGGATTGTTGCTGTTGGCGGAGATTTGTCGCCCGAACGCTTACTTCTGGCGTATAAAAGCGGCATCTTTCCGTGGTTTGAGGATGATGAGCCGATTCTGTGGTGGTCACCGCCGCAACGCATGGTTTTGTATCCCGAAGAATTGGTGGTTTCCAAAAGCATGCGCAATATCTTAAACCGCAATATTTTCAAAGTCACCTTCAACCAGAATTTCCGCGAAGTCATTTACAATTGCAGGAAAATAAAACGCGACGGACAGCAAGGCACATGGATTACAAACGAAATGCTGGAAGCGTATTGCAGGCTGCACGAACTCGGAATCGCAAAATCGGTTGAGGTTTGGCAAAACGATCAGCTCGTTGGCGGATTATACGGAATCGACCTCGGGAATATCTTCTGCGGGGAAAGTATGTTTTCCAAAACGGCGAATGCTTCTAAAGTCGCTTTTATCGCATTGGTGAATGATTTGAAAATGCGCCATTACAAGTTACTCGACTGCCAGATCTATAATGATCATTTGGCGAGTCTCGGCGCACGTGAAATTACGCGTGAAAAATTTATTGCGGCGTTATAGAATTCTCTAATCAGCTTGTCTTTTTCCAGCAATCGGCAACATGGTCGTCGACCATTCCGGTGGCCTGCATGTGTGCATAAACGACGGTCGAGCCAACGAACTTGAACCCGCGTTTCTTCAAATCCTTACTGATCATATCTGAAACCGGAGTCGTTGCCTGCACCTGGGAAAGATTCCTAAGGTTATTGACAATGGGTTTGTTGTCGACAAAGCCCCAGATGTAATTGGAAAAGCTGCCGAATTCGTCCTGGATTTTCATAAAGGCAACCGCGTTGGAAACTGCCGCGTGGATTTTGAGCTGGTTGCGGATGATTCCGGCGTCCTGCATGAGTGCTTCGATTTTCTCTTCAGGATATCGGGCGATTTTCTTATAGTCGAAATTGTCGAAAGCCTTGCGGAAATTCTCGCGTTTGCGCAGGATCGTAATCCAGCTCAGCCCGGCCTGGAAGGTTTCGAGTATCAGGAATTCGAATAATTTTTTATCATCATAAACAGGAACGCCCCATTCCTCATCGTGGTATTTTTCGTATAGCGCATCGCCGACACACCATTTGCAGCGGATTTTTGTTTCCATATTATTTTTCGTGTATGTATTTTTCAATCAGGTAATGGCCGAGATAAATGAGCGGCGTGAGCAGGATGGCGATGACGAGCTTGACGAAATAACCGGTGAATCCCGAAGAGATGTACATTTCGGTCGACATTTTTCCGGTCATCCAAAAGGCAATCCCGAGGACAATGAAACTATCAAAAAACTGCGAGATTATGGTAGATCCGGTGCTTCTGAGCCAGATCATTTTCTGTCCGGTTTTGTTTTTCAGGAAATGGAAAATCGTCACATCAATCAATTGCGAAACTATAAAGGCGGTAATACTTCCGATAATAATCCACAAGCTCTGCCCGAAAACCGCAAAGAATTGTCCGTCTGTCACCGTGCTGATGCCCTGGGCGGCGGGAATCTTAATCGCCATAAAAAGGATCAGGAAACAATAGGCGATGAGGCAGGCCGTAATCAGCGAAAGCCGCTTGACGCCTTTTTCGCCAAAATATTCATTGATGAGGTCGGTAGTGACGAAAACGACCGGCCACGGCAGGATTCCGATGCTCATGACGTATGGGCCAATATGGATCAGTTTGCCGCCGATGAGTTCGGCTACAACGGCATTCGTGATAAAAATTCCGGCAAGGATTACGTAAACGGTGTCTTTCTTTGTCTTAAACATAGTTGCATTATGCTACATCCAAATATAATCTTTTCTGTAAAATAAAAAACCCAATCAAAAAGATTGGGTTCTGTTTAAGGTGCAATTTATATTACCACCAGCCTCTTACATTGTAGTTGACAGTTCTTGGCTGCCCTTTTCCATAAGCAACGCCGATATCGCGGATGGCTTTGATGCGGTCTCTTTCAAGCCCGATTTCCGAGTCCACTTTGTATTTCCATTCCCTTTTGTCAAGTTCGAGGACGCGTTTTCCGATTTTTGCCGAAAGCGCTTTCACTTCACCATAACAGGATGCCTGCGGATCTACCATAGAAAGCAATTCGCCGGCCTGGTTTGCCGCGTCAACCGTTTGGTTCGCGTTCCATAAAGTGTTCGCTTCCATGAGTTGTTTCTGGCAATCCTTGTCGATTTTTTTCTTGTACAATGGTTCTGCGGCAGCCATACTTTTGTTGTAACAATCTGCTGCTGCGGAAGGAACCGTCGTGAGCATGTAAATCGCTTCTTCCAGTTTGTTCTGCTGCTCCATCGCTTTGGCCTCTTTCATGATATTCCCACAATTGTTGGTGTAATATTCGATGATTTTGGTTTTTCCGGTAGCGACGAAAGACTGGATTTCCGGATTTTTAGGATTGATCTGTTTGATGGCTTCCATATATCCTTTGTTCTCGTTCGTTCCGACACCTTTTACAGTAAGTGTTTGGCTGGCGAATTTGCGGCCTTCAAAACCATCGCCGATTACCAAAGTGACTTCCAATGTCAATGCCGTCATTGGCGGAGCGGTCGCAGTCAAATCTTTCGTCATTACGACAATATTTGCCGAAATGATAAACCTCGAATTATAACCCGCAGAACCGAGTCCGTTTTGACTGATGATCTGGCTCAGTTTATTGGTCAGCATTCCCATGGCGCCATCCGGAATTTTTTCGGTCTGCTCAGGGACAAAAGCCGTCAGTTCGATTTTCCCGGCATCGTCAGCTGATTTTTTTGCTGCAGTCTGCGCCGAAGTGTTGCTGATTCCTGCGATAATCAACAGGCTGCAAACGAGTTTATTTAAGTTTTTCATACTTTTTTTATTAGATTATTTTTCGCCCAAAACGATCACACCCTGGCCCAATCCTTTGGTCATTAATTTATTGGTGATGGAATAAGGCGGTTTTTTGAGGAAGTCCTGAAGCCCTTTCAAAAATCCTCTGGCATCGATCGCTTTGCCGTTTGCGTCGTAAAGCGGAATCCTTACCTGCTCATACAATTGCGTGTTTTCGCTCGAATCGCTGAGGCTGTAACGACCTTTTACGGTGTTTGCGGTCATCCAGCCTTCGATGATATCGCCGAGTTCCTTACCGTCGAATTCCGTTTCAAGATCATCCGACCACGAATCGAATTTTTTAATGCGGACGATGATTTCCCTTCCGTTGGCAAACAAATCGTCAAAGTGTTTCTGTAACTGTCCGTTGAAATTGTCGAGGTGCGCAAGTACGGCTTCTTCGAGCAACGTTGGCAATTCTGCCGAGAAAGATGGCGCGCCTGTTCCTTGTGCGCCCGCAATCTGCTTGTCGGTATAAGCATCCAATCCCTGTAGGTTGAAAGTCACCGATTTTTTCGGGCCGGTCGTATTGACTTTCCACGTCAGTTGGATGATGATATCCGCTTTGGCCACTTTTTTAAGTTTTTCTACCGGGTTTTCGGCAACGCCGGCTCCTGTTTTTGAAGTCAGCATTGAGTTTTCCGCGCTTTCGCTTTCTAACGTTTTCATCGCCGCGCCCATATCTTTTGCAGGAAAGCCGCGATCGGCCATCATGGTGTTGATTTTTCCGATAACCAGCAATAGATCGGAATTTTCCTGGAATGCTTTTTTGTAGTTCGGGATTTTCACTTTGGTTCCCTGGTTGTCAAATTCCATCATGTAACCGTTATCGTTACACCAAACGTCGCTTGGAACGACCATGATGGTTGGTTTTTTTGCCTGCCCGAAACTTAACGTCAGGAAAAGCACTGCAAATAAGGTGAGAATATTTTTTTTCATCTGAATTGTATTTGATTATTTAATAATGCCGTCGGCAATTAGTTTTTGTTTGAGTTCCGGGCGGAGTACGCGAACCGTGACGCTGTAGGTCACGCTTTGTTTTCCTTTCTTTTTCTCGCGGCCGTCATTTCTTTCGTCTTTGGAAGAAGCGAAATTTTTGTAAGCGCCGCCATCTGCAAAAAATTTGTTGAAATAGTCCTCGTATTTCTCCCGTGCATTCACTTCAGGAACCAATGGTTTGGTATTGCACTCTGCTTTTCCTTCGAGAATTCCCGTGAAAAGCACGTCGCGTACTGCATTTTTCTTCGCTTGTTCTACCGCATCAAACTGATCCATGCCATTTCCCCATGCCTTTACGGTTTGGGAACCGTCGCCCTCGACGCTCATACATTGGGTTTTGTAGGTGTAATAAACGGCATTCGTTTTTTTGGCACAGCCAACAACAAGCAGGATTGCCGCGAGGATTGCTATTTTGATTTTCATAATAATGGTTGGATTAGAATCCGGAGCTTAACCCTTTGATGATCCCGGCTGCTTCAAGATCTTGCCTCAGTTTCTCTTTCTGGATCGAAACGATGATGCCGATTTTATACTCTTTCCCTATTTTCAGGCGGTCGTGCGCGTCGATGCTTCCATCAGAAGATTCGGTTACATATTTCATGTATTGGCCGCCATCTTCGAAAAATTTATCAAAATAATCCGATTTTTCGTCTTCGATATTCGGGTCAGAAGCCAATGGACGCTGTGACGTACATTCTCTCGGCCCGCCTCCGAAACCTTTAAAGATGACACCGTGAACGGCATTTTTCTTCGCCTGTAGAATCGCGATTTCCGGTTTTTTGGAATAAGACCATACTTTTACGAGATAAGTCCCGTCGCTTCCGATGCCTGAGCATTCGATTTCGTAACGCCATTCTTTCGTATCCTTGTCTACTTTTTTCTTTTTTGCTGATTGGGCAAATGTTGCTGTCACTGAAAATAGCAGCGCGAGCGTCAATATCAATTGTTTTTTCATCTTGTTTGTTTTGGTTATTGAATAGTGATTATTTTCCTTTTTTCTGTACGATCAGCATGCCCCGATAGAAATCCTTACCGCTCACTTTCTTGAAATAGGTGCGGTCGATTTTACTGTCGGGATTCTCATCTTGTGCGCCGTAACGGTTGTCCCAGATTGGAAAACTGTCGTCAACCTTTACACTGCCAACGCTTACATATTGGATTTTCCCGTCGGCGTCCTGTTGTTGTTCCATGACGTCGAATTTAGATTTGTCGGTCAGGCCTTCCTTCATCCCGATTTTGGCGGTGATTGGCTCGCCTGAGAACAATGGCGTTTTGGTTTTGAATTCGTCGTGTTCTTTCTGGAGCTTTACAATAACTGCGTCGACGGCTTTATTGGTGGCCCTTTCGATGAGCTGCTCGTTTGTTTTTTGGGTAAATGAAGACGACTGCACATCGGCCCACGAAACGTCGGAGCCTACATATTCGAGCTTGAAGATTTTAGAATCCTCGAACGCTTTTTTTCTTTCAGGAGTGATCGTAGCGTCATCTGCCCAGTAATCATTATAGAAGATGGCTGCGGTTTCCTCGTTCCATACCAGTCGGAACAAATGCGCGGTAGTTTTTACAACATAACCTTTTCCGGCTACAGTCAATGCTTCTGATGAAGCGCCCGTGAGGGAAGAAGAAACCCCCAGGCTTCCGCCGATTTTGCTAAGTCCGCCCAAAGCCATCTTGGTTTTTTCAGCGACTTCTTCTTTGGAAACATATTTAAAGTCGTTGACGAGGATGAAAGTATTTTTGATCAGGTCTTCACCAGCGTCGGCGAGCATGGCAGTTCCGCGTTTGCTCATTTTCGCTTTGGAGATGTCGAGGTCGCTGGCGTCGTAGCTGCCGCGGGTTTGGATCAGCTTCATGTCGAAGCCGCCTTTTGGGGAACGGTCGAACCATTTGGCGACGATATCCCTTGCGATGTTATTGGCTTCGATAAAAGCGATAATGTTGGCCGATTCGTCTTTGGCGTCGGTTGCGGGAATGGTGCGGATAACGAGATTGTGTTCGTTGAATTTGTCTTGGTTCGGGCCTTGCACGAAGGAATTTTTGATGACATCGGCGTATTGCCTTGAAGGGTCGTCAATCATCATTTTGTAAAGTGAACTTCTGCGATAAGCCACATCCATTGCAGCGGTTTTGGTTTGCGCGTGGGTTTGCCCGATGGCCAGGAAAGCCAGGCACAGCATAAGAATTCTGTTCATTATAATGTTTGTTTTGGTTTTGTGATTTGTATTTTCTTTTGAAAACAGGGTCGGGGAAACCAGGTAATTTTTTGAAATTGCAGGTCAGTCAATTTCTTAAAGAAAAGTTAAAAGCAAATGTATAGAAATAATTTTAACAGAAAAACTTTTATTAAAATTATTGCTGACAATCGTTAGCTTTTATATGTAGATTTCAAGGTTTCCGGATTGCGTTAGGGATTACAGGCGGTATCCTTTTGTGCTGAGGTGACGATGCATAAAAGATAAAGCCGGAAAGCCCGGCCGCAGGCAACGCCCGAATTCAGCGAAGCTAAATTTTTCGCAAAAAAAAAGATGCCTGAAACAGACATCTTTTTAATATTTGAAAAGGATCGGATTATCCTAAAGCGACTCTTTTGAAACCGGTAACAGTCAGATTTGCGTCAACCGATTTTACATAAGCAGCAACGCTCATCGCGCCGTCTTTGATGTAATCCTGGTTTACCAAAGTGTTGTCTTTGAAGAAACGCCCCAGTTTTCCTTTGGCGATATTTTCGATCATCGCTTCCGGTTTGCCTTCCTGGCGCAACATGTCTTTTGCGATTTCGATTTCTTTAGCGACAGTGTCTGAATCGACACCAGCTTCGTCTAAAGCGATCGGGTTCATCGCAGCAGCTTGCATCGCTACGTTTCTGGCAGCTTCTTCAGCGCCGGCAACGTTAGCAGAAAGTGCAGTCAAGACCGCGATTTTGTTACCCGCGTGGATGTAAGAACCGATGAAAGCGCCTTTCAGTTTCTCGAAAGAAGCGACTTCGATTTTCTCTCCGATAACGCCGGTTTGCTCGATTAATTTCTCGGCAACCGTAATCCCGTTGAAATCGGCAGCAAGGAAAGCTTCTTTGGTGTCGAATTTCAAGGCAAGGTTCGCCAAATCGGTAGCCAATTTTACGAAACCTTCATTTTTTCCTACGAAGTCGGTCTCACAGTTTAATGTGATGGCAACACCTTCGGTTTTATCAGCGTTTACGATAGCGATAGCAGCGCCTTCGGTTGACTCGCGGTCAGAACGGTTTGCAGCTACTTTTTGTCCTTTTTTGCGCAGGTTTTCGATAGCAAGGTCGAAATCTCCGTCAGATTCTACAAGAGCTTTCTTGCAGTCCATCATTCCGGCGCCTGTGATTGTTCTTAATTTATTTACGTCTGCAGCAGTTATAGTTGCCATTGTTTGTTATTTTTTAAGATTATAATTTGTTTAAAAGTAAAAATTCCAGTTTCGAAACTCCAGACTCCAATTTTATCAAATCGTCAAATTTTCATTGCGACTTTCTTGGATTTTGGAATTCAAAAACTGGAATCTTAAATGGGTTTTACTCTTCAGTTTTTTTTTCAGCTGCAACTTCAGGAGTTTCAACTTCTGCAACTGGCGCAGCCACTTCTTCTACAGCCGGTGCAGCCACTTCGGCTACCGGAGCAGCTTCTACAGCGTCAGCTTCCATAGCTTCAGTTTCGTCAGCCGGAGCGTCAGAATTTCTGTTAGCCAAACCGTCGATGACGGCAGCAGTTACTAAAGATAAAATTTTATCGATTGATTTAGAAGCATCATCATTGGCCGGGATTACGTAATCCACTTCACGTGGATCAGAATTCGTATCGACCATGGCGAAAACTGGAATGTTTAATTTCTGAGCTTCTTTTATGGCAATGTGTTCCGCTTTGATATCCACTACAAATAATGCAGCAGGTAATCTTGACATGTCAGCGATAGAACCTAAGTTCTTCTCTAGTTTTGCACGCAGACGATCAACCTGTAAACGCTCTTTCTTAGAAAGGGTCATGAATGTACCGTCTTTCTTCATTTTATCGATAGAAGCCATTTTCTTCACGGCTTTACGGATAGTTACGAAGTTAGTCAGCATTCCGCCTGGCCATCTTTCAGTGATGTAAGGCATGTTTGCAGCTTTTGCTTTTTCAGCAACGATGTCTTTTGCTTGTTTTTTGGTAGCAACGAATAATATTTTTCTACCTGATGCAGCGATCTTTTTCATGGCTTCGTTAGCCTCTTCGATTTTTGCTGCAGTTTTATACAGGTTGATAATGTGGATTCCATTACGCTCCATGTATATGTAAGGAGCCATGTTTGGATCCCATTTTCTGGTCATGTGTCCGAAGTGAACACCAGCTTCCAGTAATTCTTTTACGTCTACTTTGTTTGCCATTTTAAATTTTTTAGTTTACGTTCTGTTGAATTAGCAATGTGTTTTTTCGATGTCAGATTTTAAATCTTTCAAATCTTCAACCCATTTAGATGCTAAACTAATTTCCCGAAGGAAGCAACAATAACTTTTTTAATAATTTGTAAAATTTCCGAAATCCAACGATTAACGTTTAGAGAACTGGAATCTTTTACGTGCTTTTTTCTGACCGAATTTCTTACGTTCAACCATTCTTGGATCCCTTGTTAATAAACCCTCAGGTTTCAGGATCGCTCTGTTTCCTTCGCCAACTTCACACATTACACGTGCCAAAGCCATACGTACCGCTTCTGCCTGTCCTGTAGAACCACCTCCGTAAACGTTTACTTTTACGTCAAAGTTGTTTACATTTTCTGTCATAGACATTGGTTGTAACACTTTGTACTGTAAAGTAGCCGTTGGGAAATAAGTTGCGAATTCTTTTTTGTTTACCGTGATTTTTCCAGTTCCTTCAGAAACATAGACACGGGCTACAGCAGTTTTTCTTCTGCCGATTTTGTGAATTACTGCCATTACTTAAGATCGTTTAGGTTAACAGTTTTAGGTTTTTGAGCGCCTTGTTTGTGCTCTGAACCTACAACAACATTTAAATTCCTGAAAAGTTCTGCCCCCAATTTGTTTTTAGGCAACATCCCTTTTACAGCTTTTTCTACCAAAGTAGCAGGGTTTTTCGACTGCAATACTTTAGCGGTTAAAGTTCTTTGTCCTCCTGGATACCCTGTGTGACGCATGTAAATCTTGTCGTCCATTTTAGTACCTGTAAGGTTGATTTTTTCTGAGTTGATAACAATTACGTTATCTCCGCAGTCCACGTGTGGTGTGTAACTCGGTTTGTACTTGCCTCTCAAAATCATTGCGACTTTTGAAGCAAGACGGCCCAAGTTGTGACCGTCAGCATCTACAACAATCCACTCTTTCGTAACGGTGGCTTTGCTGGCTGATTGTGTCTTGTAGCTTAATGCGTCCATAATATTATTTTAATTAAACATTCCATCCCCAATAAAGGGGTTGCAAAAGTACAAATATTTATTTTAAATGCAAACACCTGTAAAAGATTATTTTGAGGTTTAAAAACAACTTCAAAAACAGCCATAAAAAAAACCATCTTAAACAAATAAGATGGCTGATTATTAAGGAGCAAATAAATTTATACGATAAAGATATTCGCGATGGCAACAGCCTGTGCGGTTGTCAATGGTTCATCGAAAGATTCGCTGCCTGCTGCGGCGCCAAATTGTGCGGAAGCGTTGAATCCTGCCTGATTGGTATTGTCTTCACCGGCATATGATGCGTTAAAAGCAGGGTCTAATCCCGAAGTGTCTCCCGAAATCCACCCTTTCAATCCGCGGATTCTTCTAACCTCGGAAGCATGACGCGCTTCAACAGAGTGAATCTGTAAAGCATAAGTCAGCAAATCTGGTGTGGAAATCAAATTCCCAGCCTGTCCTTTATAGGCTCTTACGCCGGTATCTTCAAATGCCTGGGCAAATTGAAGGAAGGTTTGATAATCTCCAAAAGGATCAAAAGCACCGTCTACAGTAAAGTCGAATGTTGGTTTTACCGGAACCGGAGCGCCGTTTGCCTGCAATCCACTGGTTAAAAAAGTGACATGGTCGGCTTCGTGTGCGGCGATTTGTGTGAAAACGTTTCTTTCCCTGCCAGGTAAGATCAGGCCTAACGTACTCAAAGCGGTTTCGTAAAATTCTTTTTCAAGGTATTCCAATGTCAGTGCCAATGAAAGCGCGCCAACCGGATCCGATGGCGTCACCGGAATATCGTTGGCATATGATTTACTCGTCAACGCCGCAAGTCCGAACGGAATCGAAGCGAAAGCAAGGTTTTTTCCAATTTGTCCAAACTGCCCAAAGCTTTCTCTTCTTGAAGCGGTAGCCTTTGTCATGTTTTCATTTGACAGCGACTCTAAAAATTTTAATATATTCATGATTTCTGAAGTTTTAGGTTATTGTAAAAATTGTGCTGTGAATGTAGTCTGGATAAAATGCAATGAGGAAACCTCTGAAATAATCTGTGAAGGTTTTCTGGCCTGATCCAATCCGGTTGTTGTATCCACTACGTCATCACCCGCAAAATCGACAGAATTGAAGTTGATTAAGGTGCGTATCGCCGATGCGTGTCTTGCCTCAACAGAAACAATCTTTCCAGCCAGTAATAAATAGTCAGGATTGGTAATGTATCTTCCGGCACCGTTGTATGCAGCAACGCCTGTGTCTTCGAGCGCTTTTGCGGTTCCTAAAACTGTTGTTACGTCGTTAAAATCTAAACTTCCGTAATCAAAAGCCAAATCTGGCAGCAATGTCGCACCTGAAGGCAAAGCGCCTGTGAGCGCAGCCCTGAAGAATTCCCTGTGGATCACTTCATGGTTGTACAAATCGGTAAGTACCGTTCTTTGCTCTTGTGAGAATGCAGAATTGAATTGGCTTGCGTTCACGACCTTGGTGTAAAAGTCGGCCTCTAATTGTTCGAGCGCATACGCATAACTGAGGATTCCCAGATCGCCGCCGCCCAAATCGAACACGCCATTTCTTACGCCCGGATATTGATTATCCGTATAAATTGGATCATCATCGTCATTACAGCCGACGGCCATTAGCAAACCGGCGCCTACCACGCCCATCCCGCTGATTTTCAGAAAATTCCTTCTGTTGTTACAGTGCGGGTCTACTTCCTGAATCTTTACTACGTTTTTCATAACATAAACTTTAAAAGGGTTAATAATCATTCTACCGGCAAAAAGTATTTTATGCTTTCTGTCAGAAAATTATATTCCTATATTTGTTTATGTGATTGTATTATTGGTTCTGTAAAATTCCCGAAATTAATCGGAAGAAGCATTTCAGAATTTTCATGCATAGTTATATGATTACCATTATATTTGTTAAAACCTGTAAAAACATGAAAGAAAAAGCGACACTTAAGCAAATTGCCAAAGAATTGAATGTTTCCGTTTCAACGGTTTCAAAAGCGCTTAACGATAGTCCCGAGATCAGCGAACCAACGAAAATCAAGATCCAGGAATACGCCAAACTCAAAAATTACAAACCCAATATTATCGGGCTCAACCTCAAGAACAGGAAAACCAGGACCATCGGGGTCATTATCCCAAATATCCTGAATTCGTTTTTCGCCAAGGTTTTCAGCGGAATCGAAAAGGTCGCCGATGAAAAAGGCTATAATGTGATTACCTGCATTTCAGACGAATCTCTCGAAAAGGAAATCCACACGCTCGACATGCTCAGCAACGGAACCATCGACGGCTTTATCCTTTCTATTTCTGAAGAGGCGCAAAAATTAAACGAGTTCGGGCATTTCAAGGAAATTATCAACGACGGCACGCCAATAGTAATGTTCGACCGCGTTACCGACGAAGTGGCCTGCGACAAGATTATCGTAGACGATTTCGATTCTTCCATCAACGCGACGCAGCACCTGATTAAACTCGGCTGTAAAAAAATCGCACTGTTTTCTTCCATCGACAATCTCAGTGTTGGAAAATTGCGCGCAAAAGGCTATTTCGAAGCGCTCGAAAATAACAAGATCAAGCCCGACGACCATTTGATTATCCTGACCGATTCTACAGCGGATTTCGACCAAAGGGCCGCAGCCTTATTTAAGGAGCATAAAATCGACGGGATTTTTGCGCTCGACGAACACGCATCGGTCGCTTCCATTAAAATGGGATTGAAGGAAGGCTATAAAATTCCATCCGAATTATCGATCATCGGATTTGCCGACGGCGTTTGGTCAAGAAGATTGACGCCAAGCCTTTCGACGGTTTCGCAACACGGCCCGGAAATTGGCGAGGCCGCCGCAAAAGCGCTCATCGGAAAACTCGAAAGCAAAGACGAGAATTATACTTTTAAGACCACGGTCATCAAAACCGAATTGCGGGAACGCGACTCGACCCGAAAATTATAAGTTCCGGATCCTGAAGATATAATTGGTTTCAGAAGCGACTTTCTTTTCCAAAACCAGTTCAAAAGCCATTTCATTCTTTAATGCGATGGCTTTTATTTTTTGGAGCTCGCAGTTTTCCGACAAAATCATGTAGATTTCGTTTTCAGAAGTCGTGAATTTTGGAAGCTGGGCAAATAATGCTTCAAAATACTCAAAATTTTCGCCGCAGAACCACGCGTTTTCCGCAACCGAATGCGGTGTTTTGGGGTAATAAGGCGGATTGATGACCATCACATCAAATGATTTTTCCGCGAGGTTTTCAAACAGATCGGAATGCACAATTTCAATCGAAACAGTATTGCTGGAAGCGTTCTTTTCCAAAGCTTCCAATGCGATCACATTGATATCGGTCGCCGTTACCGCCGCGCCTTTCTGTGCGGCCAGGATTGAAATGATGCCGCAGCCGCAGCCGAGTTCGAGGAATTTTTTGTCTTTGAGCGCCAGCGTTTCGATAAATTGCAGCAGCAGTTTCGTGCTGATGGTGATAAACGGCGGAAAAACCGTCGGTTCCACCCAGACGGAAATGTTTTTGTAGGTATATTTGCGCCGCTTTTTCAAATAAAACGCGCTCACTTTCTGTAAAACCGGACTGATAATTCTTTTGATAAGTGCTTTCATTTTTTATTTTGGGAGCTAATCCCGCTTTCCGCTATATCTTTTACGGCTCCGCTGCGCTACTCCGCAAAAGGATGCCGCTACAATCGGGGCTAGAATTACTCCGAATAAAATCCCTCGATTTCGGGCTGTCGGTATTTCCATAACTTGTGCAAAGCCTTGATTTCATAGGGATAATGGTAAATTCCGGTTTTGTATCGCAATCCCGAAACCAGCTGCAGCAATTGCTTTTTATAACCGCGGATCCTGAAATCGGAAACCGTCGGATAATAACCGTTCAAAACCGTCTCGAAATTCTTAATCGTATCAATCATATAAGGTTTCAGCCAAGGCGTAAGCGGATTTTTACGCAGGTCGAAATTTTCCCAGCTTGGCGAAATCCATTCTTCCAGCGTTTCCGGAAACGAGAACCCGGCATCGAGGATTTGTTTGTATAATTCAGAACCCTCGGTCGGAACCGGGCTGAACAGATAAATGATGATTTCGGCATTCGGGTTGATCACTTTTATTTCCTTGATGAAATTGATGTCCCACAAAATCTGGTCATAGACTTCCTTTTCCGTTTTTGCGGGCATTCCCAGAACAAACGACAATTCTGGAATGATGTCGGCGTTTTTCATCCGAAGCACAAAATCCCTGATCATCTGTCCGGTTTGGGTTCCGCCTTTGTTCATTTGTTTCAGCACGGCGTCGTTTCCGGTTTCGGCGCCGAGGAAGATCATCTTACAGCCGGCTTTGCGCATCAATCTCAGATCGTCGTCAGAATACATATTGATCGTGTCGATTCGGCCTTCGCCCCAATAACTGATGTTGTCGTTCATGATCAGCTCGGAAAATTCGAGTACGCGTTTTTTGGAAGTGAAGAAATTGTTGTCATGGAATTCGACCGCATCGATGCCGTATTTGTCCTTAAAATATCTCACGTCTTCATAAATCCGCGCTGCCGACATGCCTTTCCATTTCGCATTGTAAATCGGAACGACCGCGCAAAACGAACATGAAAACGGGCAGCCCATGCTCGAATGGTACGACAGCGTTTTATTGCCCATGAAAGTTTTCGCCAGGTAATTTCTTACCGGATAAAACGAATCGAGGTAATCATATGGAAATTTCGGCAGTTTGTCCTGGTCGAGCAAGGCTTCCACAGCGGTGCGGATGATTTCGCCTTTGGGATCTTTATAGATCAGGTTTTTGATAAGCACGAGGCTTTCGGTCTCATTGGCTTCCAAAACTTTTATCAGCTCTGGAAACGTATTGTCGCCGGGACCGTTGATCACATAATCCACAACACCCGAATTTAATGCAGTCTTGTATTGGTTCGAAGCGAAATAGCCGCCCCAGACGGTAACGGTATCCGGAAATTTTTCCTTTATCTTTTTCGTAAACGGAATCGCCTGACGCAATTGCGGCCCAGGCATTACCGTCGAGCCGAAATATCTGAATTCGCCCGTCTTTAAATAATTTTCAATCGTTTCCCACGGATCTTTCTCAAGATTGCCGTCCACAAAAACATACTCGTATTTGTCGTGAATCGATGCACCGACCTGCAGGATCGAATTTGGGATCCGGTGCTTGCCGTTGGCGCTTCGCGGGTTAAATAGGATGGTTTTGTTTTTCAAAATGAGAATTTAATTTAAACAAGAACAGTACGAAAATTTGCGCTATTGCCGCGCCGCCCAAAGCCCCGTATATTCCGTGACCGAAATATAAGAAAGCAGCCGACAGAACCGTATTTGCTGCTGCGCCAAGAAATAGAATCAGGACTACCGTTTTTTCCTTTTTTTGGCGAAATAAATTTACGATTTCTATTCCATAAACGAACGACGGAAAAACATAACCCAGCGCAATGATATAAAACGCAGCCGAAAATTCCAGCCTTAAATAGAAATGCAGGATTGCGGCAATAATCAAAAGCGAAACCGGCACAATAACCAAACCAGAAAGAACCAGCAATTGTTTGGTTTTTTTAACCACCGCGGCATTGTTCCGGTAGATATTTTTAGTAAAAGGCGCATAGATAAACGCTGAGAGTGACATCGTAAAAACCAGCAGGCTGTTGATGATCTGATAATCGGAGGTAACAATTTTATCCCCGATATTTTCAATGAGATAAACGTCGACTTTCGACGCCAGGAAGCCCAGAATGGAAAGCAGGAAAAAAGGCAATGCCATCAGGTAATAAGTGAAATCAAACTTAAGGCTTCCAAAATCCAGGAAATTCCGAAAAAGCAGCAAGTATGCGATTCCCTTTATAAATTGGTAAGCGCTGTATAAAATCAGCACCAGCAAAACGGTAAGGTCATTTTTTAAAATCGCAAATGCGCCGCAAAATAAAAGGAAACCTGCAAGTTCAATGGCGATCGATGCACGGAATTTTTTTTCGTAAATGATCAGCGCTTCCGCCGAATGGATTGCGAACCTTCCCAAAAGCCAGATAAAAACCCATCCTCCGAAAACGGGCGGAAAGCAGAAAAATGCGATTCCGGAGAAAATGAAAACCAAGGGCAGCCGCGTGAAAAGATTGCGCGAATATTGCGACATGATTTTACCCGGTTCCATGCTGAAATGCCGCAGCAAATATTCCTTGTTTCCCCAATTGATGACTTGCAGCGCCAAAAGCGAAAATAATAGCGGCGAGACAAACGAACCCCAAATCGATTTGGAGCTGAAATGGATGACGATGAACGGAATTGCCATACTGAAAACCGACACCAAAACCTGCCGGATGGCATTGCTGGAAATGAACTGGATCCGATGTAAGGTTTTTGATTTCAATTGATTTTGATTTTTCTCAGTGTATAAAACCCAATGCCACGGCCGGAATCTGAAAGGTACATTATCTGATTCCCAACCCGCAAAGCCTTTTGTTTGTTGCTTCCGTCAAATGTAAGTTGCTTTCCGGCAACGAAAATCTGGTTGTTTTTAATTTCGGCTTTTTCAATTGGCAGATTTTCAAATGGAACCGATGCGACATTTTCGCCGTTTTCATTCCAATAGAAATACGTCAGCCTGTTGTTTTCAATTTTGTAATCGTAAATTAGTATCGGTGCGTTTTTCGGAAGCAAGTTTTCAGTTGGTGAGGATTCGTTTTTCTTAAAGAATAAAACCAAAACAAGTGGAACCGTTACCGCCAAAGCCAAAACCTTAAATTCAATATATTGATACATCCAGGATAAGAATAACGCGAAAAGCAACAGCAGCGCCATCAGTCGGATGTAGGAAAATGGAAATTCATTCGATAAAAATGCCGACAAAGGAATATTCGAAATCACAAAAAATAAACCGCATCCGATGATTTTTTGTACATCCGAAACCGGACTTTTCAGCAACGCAAAAAACGGAAAGATCAGCAAAATAAAGGCATAAGTGCTTCCGTAAGGCGAAATAACGAGCATGGCCAACAGCCAATAAGAAAAGATATAGAGTGAATTGTTGGCCCTTCGGGTAACATAAAATCCGATTGCGATCAGTTTGATTTTGATCACAAGAACCAAGGCATAAAATAAAACCGGTAAATCAAAAACCGCATTTGGATTCTGGACGCTGTCGAAAACCAAAAGCTGCTTGAGGAACATGAAAAGCGATTGGTAATTGGCTACAAAAGCTCCGGAAATTTCCCCGTTGGATGCTTTCGGAAGGACATTTTCAAGATAGAAAATCCAGATGTCCAAACCGTTGAAAAGTATGGAAAGCAGGAACAAGGAGGAAGATGCCGCTACGACATAAACCAACGGCCGCCATTGTTTCTTAAATACGAAAACAGCAACCAATAAAATCGGTAAAACCTTCAGGAATAGGGCAAAGGATAACAGGATGGCCATTTTCCAATAACGTTTCTTCTCGTAGGCCAGCCAACTTTCGCCCAATAAAAAGAACAGCAAAAAATAGACCTGGCCAAACAGCAATTCGTTTTTTATCGGTACGAAAAACAGAACCGGAACCAATAAAAGATGCAGCAGACTGATTTTGTAAAAATCGGCCAAACGTTTCAACGTGAATACAAATAATAGGACGCTGATACTGTTAAATATCAATTTCGCAGCAGCCAGCGGCAAAAAAGAAACAGGTAAAAAAAGCAAGGCCAAAAAAGGCGTGTTGGGCGCGTAACTCACAAAAATATTCGTGTAACCCAAATCGGCAATAGCCTTATTGAACGGATACGGAAAATAAACCCAAGAGGCAAAATGGCTTTCGGCCAGAAATTTCCCGCCAAAATAATAATTGGCAAAATCGTGCATCGGAAAACTGACCGCTTTTATCGTGTAAAAAATACACAGCAGCAAAACCGGGAGCAACGCGTAATATTTGGCCAAGTATTGTTTCATAATTTTGAAAATATTGCAAAGCGGAATAAGCCGGTTTTCTGTAAAAAGTAACTCGCAGAAACCCGCAACACTCCAATTCCGTATACCAGGCTCCTTTTAAAATTGATCGATGACGCTTCTTCGAAATATTTTGCCGGACACGAAATTTCGCCAATCCGGGCTTTGATGTAACAGCATTGCGCGAGGATTTCATTGTCGAAGACAAAATCATCGGCATTGTTCTCATAGTCTATTTTTTTCAGGACAGCCGCGTCAAAACAGCGATAACCGGTGTGGTATTCCGACAATTTCTGGTTCATCAGAATGTTCTGGATAAGCGTCAGGATCCGGTTAAAAATGTACTTGTATACGGGCATTCCACCTTTAAGCGCACCTTTACTCAGGATCCTTGAACCTAAAACAACATCGTATAAATCATTCGCGACCAAAGTGCACATCGCCGGAATCAGTTTTGGGGTATATTGGTAATCCGGATGCAGCATCACAATAATGTCGGCACCTAATTCGAGCGCTTTCTTATAGCAGGATTTTTGGTTGGCGCCATAACCTTTATTATTTTCATGCGCGATGATATGGCGGATTCCGGTTTTTCTGGCAACTTCAATAGTATCGTCTTTACTCGAATCGTCGGTTAAAATCACTTCATCGACAATGTCAAACGGAATTTCCGCGAAAGTCCTTTCTATGGTTTTTGCCGCATTGTATGCGGGCAGCACGACGATTATTTTTTTATTGTTGAGCATAAAAATTATTTAATAGCAGCTAGTTTTTCGACTTCATAAATATAAAAACGCGTATTGCGGACAATACTTTCGCCGGTCCTCGTATGAAACCTGATTTTAAAGGTACCGTTGATGATTTTCCAGTTTCCGGATGTTTCATTCGCAATTGGATAATAGGAAACAAAAATCGCGTGTGGGTGTGTTTGCATATAATCTGAAATCAGCGAGACAATATTTTCCTGCGTAATATTTTTTGCGCATTCAAAATACCAATGGCAATAGCTTTCATCCTTTCCATCGCATAAAAAATACACTTTTTTTTCGAGGAACGGACTGATAAGCGTTCCGTCGCAGGTTACTGTAAAAATGTCCTTTTCGGCGAGATGGTGCTGTTTGAGATAACCGACTGCTGCTTTGGCCGAGCAAAATGAATAGTTGTAATCCATTGCATAGGCTGTGATTCCGCTAAACAATTGTATGGATAACAATCCGTAGATGATCGGTTTTCTGGCTAAATCCAATCGTATGGAAAATAAACCTTTAGGCTTGTAGTTGTCCGGTTTATAATAATTTTCAATCCACAATCCGATAATAATGATGATGTAATTGATCCCGTCATATCTTGTGGCGCCCAGTTGCGTAAAGAAAAAGAAAATCTGCGTCCCGAATAAGGCGATGTATACAAAAAAAAGGGTTTTCCGGCTTTTGGAAAACAACACCAGCGGCACAATATAAGCCAGCAATCCCAGAACAGAAGCGAGTGTTTTGCTGTAATTGACAATGATGTTTGAATTCCAAAAATGGACAGAAGTGAAATCCGGAATTGTAACGAGTCCTTTAAAAAGTGAAATAAAACCTTTGATGAATCTTTCACAAAAAGGCATCTCATTGACATGGTTGAAGAATAAGGTATCGCCAGGTGGAATAATCTGGACGGCCATGATCACCAGGGCGATGGCAAAGATGAAGTAGCCGATAAG
Organism: Flavobacterium sp.; assembly: GCA_035317805.1. Taxonomy (GTDB): domain Bacteria; phylum Bacteroidota; class Bacteroidia; order Flavobacteriales; family Flavobacteriaceae; genus Flavobacterium. Next base: position 19,907 of record DATHGE010000311.1, read on the forward strand.
GTAAGAACGGTCTGAAAATAATTTGTTCTCCATAAAATTTTCAAACAGTAAGGCCAGGAACAAAGCAAAGGCAATGACGCCAAACATTAAATGCGTATTCGCGGCCAGCGCCAAAAAGCAGCATAAAAGGATGAATTTATTTTTGCGGTCTTTAAAAACAGCACAGGCCAAAAACAGGAACAGCACGCCCAACATATAATTGCGGCTAATGACATTGTATTCAAAAAACATAAAATAGCCAAAGAGGAACATCGACTTAAAGACCAGATTGAATGGCGCTTTCCGAAGGAAGACGAATAAGGCGGCAGTTGCAATACAAATATGTAAAAACTGCATCCAAAATGGATTTAACGTAAACCTTGTAATCCAATAGAGCAGGATATTCCATAAGATCGGATGGCCTTCGTAACGCGTATTTTTTACCAGATCTGCAAAGGAAGTGCTGTCTCTCGCCAAAAGCCAATGGTGCGATTCATCCAGCCACAATTCGTGATGCAAAATGCCAACGAGACTCAGGCTAAAATAGAGTAATATCAAAAAATAAAGATATTTCGTTTCTGTTGTCAATGGGTTATCTGTTTATGGTCATTAAGGCCGTGGCCAATATGGATTTGGTTTTCAGCTTCAGCGCCCTGAGCGAACTGCGATCCGATTTATGCAATTCGCGGTAAAACTCGACTTCATTCACGACTTTCGAAACCGCATAATCGTAATATTTTCGCGAGTAATTCCGCTTGAAATCAATTTCCCGGTCGGTCGACGTTTCCCAATCCGGCTTTACCGTAATGTCTTTTTCGATTTCGTCATACAGCGACGTGCCCTTGATCGGATAGGCGATCGTAATCGTATAATGGGTCGGATTCGCGTCTTTTAAATATTGGATCGTTTCCGAAATGTCGCTTTCATCTTCCCCGGGATAACCCACCATGATAAAAGTGCCGGTTTCGATTCCGAGTGAATTCGTATCCTGGATCATTTTTTTCACATGGTTTACGTCCACACGGCGGTCCATCAGGTCGATGATTTTCTGCGAACCGCTTTCTGC
>DATHGE010000312.1:0-17382 GCA_035317805.1 Flavobacterium sp.
CCTTTGCAGAATATCTATTGGATCTTACTCACGATTGTCGTCATCATGCGCCCGGGTTACGGATTGACGAAAGAGCGTTCGTGGCACAGGATTTTCGGGACCCTTTTGGGCGGACTCATCGCTTTTGCCGTCCTGACTGTCGTTCACAACCATACGATTATCGGTACTTTTGCTATTATTGCAATGGTTCTCGGATTTACATTCACTTCAATCAACTACAAAATCGGGGCGACATTTGTAACCATGTATGTCGTTTTTGTTTACGGATTGCTATCGCCGAATATCGAAAACGTGATCCAGTTCAGGATTCTGGATACTTTGGTCGGCGCCGGTCTGGCTTTCATCGCCAATTACTTTTTCTGGCCTTCGTGGGAATTTCTCAATGTGCCGGTTTATCTTAAAAAATCGATCGAAGCCAATCGGAATTACCTGCAGGAAATCTCCCTTTTCTACAACCGCAAAGGAAATGTGACCACTTCCTACCGATTGGCCCGGAAAAATGCCTTTATCGAAATTGGGAACCTGATGGCCTCGTTCCAACGGATGTCGCAGGAACCGAAATCGAAGCAGAAACAATTGCCGCAGATTTATAAGATGGTGGTTTTGAACCATACGCTGCTTTCGGCCTCGGCGTCATTGGGGACTTACATCCAGTCGCACAAAACGACCGAAGCTTCTGAAGCATTTAATGTGGTGGTGGATACCGTTGTCCGAAACCTCAATTATTCGGTGCAGCTACTCAATAATGTTTCTGAAATAGCGGATAAATTACAAACAGAGGATTTGTCGCTGCGGTTTACCGAACTCAAAAACATCCGCGAAAAGGAACTGAAACAATCGCATCTCTACGAACCCGATGCTTTGGAATTGAAAATGCAGGAAGCGCAATTGGTCATCGAACAATTGATCTGGCTCACGAGTTTATCCGAAAATATCGTCAAAAGTGCGCAGAAACTTAAGTTGAATTAGACGGTTACCTTTTCGGGAAGTAATAATTCCCTGATGGTTTTGGTCACGCCGAAATTATTGTTGTCGAATTCGGTCACAAAGGCCGACACTTTGAGAATTTCGGGGTGTGCGTTTTTCATCGCATAGCTGTATTTGGCCGTTCCCATCATTTCAATGTCGTTCAGGTAATCGCCGAAAACGAGCGTTTCATCAAACCCGATATTAAAATCCTGCTGTATTTTTTCAATCGCGACACCTTTGTTCACATCCCGATTAACGACATCCAGCCAGATTTTTCCCGAAACCATTACCTTAAAATCATTTTCAAAATGTTTAAGATGCGGATAGACACGGGCTTCAGTGCTTTCGAGATTACAGAAAGTCACCTGTATTATTTCATCGTCAACTTTTGTAATATCTTCAACTATTTCAAGGCGGTTGTAGTATTTTTTGGCCTCATTTAAAAAATCGATATCATTACTTTCTACATAAGCGCCATTTTTACAGCACAGGATTATAAAGGTGTTTTCGATTTTTCGGCCCACATCAACCAGTTTCATGGCTTTGGATTTGTGCATGATATTTTCGTAGATCACTTCGCCGCGGTAAGCGACATAAGTCCCGTTTCCGGAAATGAAAACGACCGAATCCTTAATGTCGTACAATTGCTCAAGCAAAGTGTAATATTGCCTGCCGCTGGCAACTGAAAACAGAATGTTTTTTGGCTGCAATTCTTTTACGATTTCAAAATAATCGTGCGGGAAATTCTTGGCATCGTCGAGCAATGTGCCGTCCATATCGGTGATGATCAGTTTTATCATATCAGTTGACCAGTTTCAGGGTTTCGGCTGTTTCTTTTCTTATTTCTTCGAGCAATTCGGGTTTGTCATTGAGCGTTTGCCCGTAAGACGGTACCATTTGCTTCAGTTTCTGCTGCCATTCCGGAGTGTCAACTTTGTCCCTGAAACATTTTTTCAAAAGATCAAGCATAATCGAAGCCGCTGTAGAGGCGCCCGGAGAAGCACCTAGCAAAACGGCCAATGTGCCGTCGGCTTTGGTCACGACTTCCGTCCCGAATTCCAGGATGCCTTTGCCATGTTCGTCTTTTTTGATTACCTGCACGCGCTGTCCGGCGGTTTCGAGTTCCCAGTCTTCGGTCTTTGCTTCCGGGACATATTCTCGAAGCGCAGCCATACGATCTTCGGGCGATTGGCGCACCTGGTCAATCAGATACTTGGTCAGTGGTAAATTGTGGAAACCGGCCGACAGCATCGGGATTACATTATTGGCTTTTATCGAAAGTGGCAGATCGAGATACGAGCCGTTTTTAAGGAATTTTGTCGAGAATCCGGCGTATGGGCCAAACAACAGCGCCTTTTCGCCATTAATCATCCGGCTATCAATATGTGGAACCGACATCGGCGGCGCGCCAACGGAAGCCTTCCCGTAGACTTTCGCGAAATGTTTCTCAATCACTTTCGGATTGGTGCATTTGAGCCACTGCCCGCTCACCGGAAAACCTCCAAAACCGTCCCCTTCTGGAATGTCGGCTTTTTCAAGTAAAGGCAACGAACCGCCGCCTGCTCCGATAAAAACGAACTTCGTCCTGACTTTTTTCTTGCTTCCGTCAGACAAATCCTTAATGCTGATTTTCCATTCGGTGGTGGTGGTGGCCTGTTTCAGTTTGCGCACTTCCTGGTTGAAATAAATTTTCACGCCGTCGAGTCCTTTCAGGTGATTGAACATCGCGCGCGTGAGTTCGCCAAAATTCACATCGGTTCCTATAGGCATAAACGTCGCGGCAGTTTTTTCATAGGCATCGCGGCCTTCCATAACCAAAGGCATCCAGGATTTCAGCTGTTTCGGGTCGGCGCTGAATTCCATCTTTTTGAACAGGCTGTTTTTAATGAGTGCGGCGAACCTTTTCGAAAGGTATTCTACGTTTTCTTCGCCCCAGACAAAACTCATATGCGGAATGCTGCGTATGAATCCTGAGGGCGATCCGATGCTTTTTTGCTTTACCAGATAACTCCACAGTTGGCGTGAAATCTCAAATGATTCTGCGATTTTCACTGCCTTGGAAGTCTCAACCGTTCCGTCTTCGTTTTCGGGTGTATAGTTGAGTTCACAGAAGGCCGAATGTCCGGTTCCGGCATTGTTCCAGGCATCGGAACTTTCCGCGGCTGCGTGGTCGAGGCGTTCGTAAATCTCAATCTGTAAATCGGGCTGTAATTCTTTGAGGATGATGCCGAGCGTGGCGCTCATGATTCCGGCACCGATCAATACGACATCAGTGTTGTGTCGAAGTGTTGTTGTATCAGTCATACCAATGATTTCAAGGTACAAAGATACGACGCAATTGTGTTAGCGTTTCCTTAAATTGTTATAGAGTTTAAGGAAATTACGCAATCGTTTTAGCAGATTTCAGGAGCTGTTTGCTTCGCCTGTTCGCTCTTTTTTAGGAGCTCGGGTCCCGCTTTCCACTGCAATCTTTTTTCGCTAAAGAAGCTCAAAAAGGATTTGCGTTGCAATCGGGGCTAGTTTGTATTGAACATTTATTCAATTGTAATAACTTTAAATGTCATTGCGACGACAGCGAAACAATCTCCTTCCGGTTTCCGTAAATATCAAAAGATTGCTTCGCTGTCGCTCGCAATGACGATGCAAACAACTTTATATCATCTTTCGCGTCAGGTAATCCTGCAGCATGATCGTGGCGGCGATTTCGTCAATTAGTGCTTTGTTCTGGCGTTGCTTTTTTTTGAGTCCACTGTCGATCATCGACTGGAATGCCATTTTGGAAGTGAACCTTTCATCTACGCGAACAACCTTCATTTCGGGAAAAGCGGCGGTGAATTTTTTTACGAAAACTTCAATAACGGCAGCGCTTTCGGAAGGCTCGTTGTTCATCTGTTTCGGTTCGCCGATGAGCACTTTGTTGACGTTTTCTTTGGCAAAATAATCTTTGAGGAAAGCGATTGCAGTTTCAGACGGAATCGTGGTTAATCCCGACGCGATGATCTGGAGTTCGTCGGTGACGGCAATTCCGGTGCGTTTTTGTCCATAGTCGATGGCGAGGATTCTTGGCATTTTTATTTATTTGGCGTTGGCCAAAGTTACGGTTTTAGTTTTCCAATCCGAAGCAACAGCGGAAATGTAACTTTCAGGTCGCTGTTTTCCCACGAAGCTTTGAGTTCATTGCGAATCAGATCGATCGGATTGCGGTTGTTTTTATCTTTATAATGCTGTGTCGCCGACCAGGTTTCGAGATAACCGATCAACTGTCCGAACGTCCAATTGAAATGGTTGCTGAATTTTTGGGCAGGCAGTTCTTCGAGCGGAAACGGAATCGTCTGGTAAAGTTCGTCGATATACTTGCGTTCGGCATCCCAATAAGGCCCGACGATATTGTGGTAATAATTAAGGAGGATTTTATCTGAATCAGGGTTGGTCGAGAAAAGGCCGTAACCCATCATTGCAAAAATGCCTTCAGGTTTCAGGATCCGATAGATCTCTTTATAGAATTCCTCAAATTGAAACCAGTGAATGGCTTGTGCGACGGTAATCAGGTCGAAGCTATTTTCAGTGAAGCCGGTTTTTTCGGCAGCTTCTTTTTTATAGATGACATTCGGAACAGGAACCGCATTTTTTAATTGGTTTTCACTGATATCGGTGGCATAAACGGTTTTGAAATAAGGCGAAAGTTTTTTGGCAACCTGGCCGTTTCCGGTAGCAATGTCAAGCGCCAGATTTTTTTCGGGAGCAAGGGCAACAATGTAATCGATCATTTCATCCGGATAATGCGGGCGGAATTTCGCATAGGCTGACGATTGGGATGAAAAATTATCTTTCATGTTATTCGTAAATGCGTTTTTTGAGCCAGTCGATGTTTTCCTTGACCACTTTTGCGGGGATTCCGGCCGCAATGCAATTGTCGGGAACGTCACAGGTGACGAGCGATCCGGTACCGACAATGGAATTGCTTCCGAGCGTAACGCCTTTTAAGATAATCGCATTGGCGCCAATCCAGACATGGTTTTTGACCAAAATATCCTTGGCGTAATTGATCCTTTTTTTGGTGGTGTTGTCGAGGATGCTGTGCGAGTCGCCGGTGCGGAATTCGATATTGGTTGAAAACATGCAGTCGTCGCCGACGATGATGCTTTTTCCGGGTTCGGTTACGGCAAAATGCGCCGATTCGATGGTGGTGTTTTTACCGATTTCGATCGTGCAATTGTCGTCTTCAAAATACACGTCTCCGGCTTTAAAATGGCAACGCTCTCCTATTTTGAGTGTGTGATTGTCGCCTCGCATGAAGATTTTCATATCAGATAAGACCGCGCCAGGCATGATTTCAACACGATTGTTATTCCCAACGATGTCGTATTTTGAATTCATAAAACAGCCTTTGTTGATGATCACATTGTCATTGCCGCGCACCTGTTTTTTGTATTTGGCTTTAAGCCGTCGGATTTTGGTTTTAAGAATCAGCAGCCATTTGTTATTTTTAAATCTCCTTTTTATTTCACCCATTTCATTTTCTTAAAAAAATCTTAAAAAACAAATATAGCCGAAACTTTGAAATTAAAAAACTTCCATTGAAATTTACAAACCGATGCGAGTAAATTCCTATATAATACTATCTATTGAGCACTTTATCGACGAAAAGTGCATGAAAAATAAAATCTTTTGGAAATAATTGCGTTATTGCGGTACCAAATCGACGATATGAATCTTAAAAGCCTGTTGGTATTTTCGTTAGCACTGTTTAGTTTAAGTGTTTCCGCGCAAAATAAGACTTTCGCATTCAGCGAGATTCAATCCCGCAACAACCTCCAGCAATGGGGAAACAGCCAGAATGTCGGCCAAAGAGTGGCCCGTTTCACACCTACAGAAATCAATCTCAACGTCGATACCAATTACCATCTCAACATCATCTCAAAAACCGATTTGCCCGATAATGGCGTGATTTACCTGTGCAAAGACGAGAAAGCAAATGCGGTTACCGTAATGCTGATTGACAATATCAAGATGTACCTGTATAGCAAAACCAAGCGGTTCCTGATTAATTTTGACACTTTCAATATTCAGGGTTATATGGCCGATACGGATTAATCTTTTGGTTCTTAGCCATTTTATTTTTTAAAAACACTTTCCTTTTTTTCATCATTCAGACATTTCTGCATTGTCGGGATGCAATTCCCATTTAGAAGGTTTTATTTTCGAAAAAATGCGGTTATATTTGCTAAAAATCAACTGCTATGAACCACCTGCGTGCCAAAATCGAAGAAGCATGGGAAAACCGTGCGCTATTACAGGAAACCGAAACCATAACCGCGATCCGCAAGGCGGTTTCTTTGCTCGACGAAGGCGTTTTGCGCGTGGCTGAGCCTACACCAGACGGCTGGCAGATCAACGAATGGGTCAAAAAGGCGGTCGTACTCTACTTCCCAATCCAAAAAATGGAAACTTTTGAAGTCGGCATTTTCGAATACCATGATAAAATTCCACTCAAACGCGGTTACGCAGCCAAAGGAATCCGCGTGGTTCCACATGCTGTTGCCCGCCATGGCGCCTATATTTCCAAAGGTGTGATTCTTATGCCAAGTTACGTCAACATTGGCGCTTATGTCGATGAAGGTACAATGGTCGATACCTGGGCTACGGTCGGAAGCTGTGCGCAGATTGGCAAGAATGTGCATCTGAGCGGCGGTGTCGGAATCGGCGGCGTACTCGAACCGTTGCAGGCCGCGCCTGTAATCATCGAAGATGGCGCATTTATCGGTTCCCGTTGTATTGTCGTTGAAGGCGTCCGCGTAGAAACTGAAGCTGTTTTAGGCGCGAATGTCTGCCTGACCGCTTCCACAAAAATCATCGATGTCACCGGTGAAACCCCGATTGAAATGAAAGGTGTCGTTCCGGCGCGCTCGGTTGTGATTCCGGGAAGCTATACCAAGAAATTCGCAGCCGGGGAATTCCAGGTTCCATGCGCGCTGATTATCGGTACCCGCAAACCTTCAACCGATTTGAAAACATCGCTCAACGACGCATTGAGGGAATATGATGTTGCCGTTTAAATAAAATCCCGAATGAAAATACTGGTTATTCAGCAGAAAATGATTGGCGATGTGCTCGTGAGCAGCATTATCTGCAATAACCTGCGTGCGGCTTATCCTGACGCACAGATTGATTATCTCGTTTATGAATCGACTGTGCCGGTTTTGGAAGGCAACACTTCAATTGACAATATCATCCTTTTCAAAAAAGAGCACCGCGAAAGCAATATCGCTTTATTGAAACTCGCATTCAAAATCCGAAAAGAGAAATACGACCTGATTGTCGACGCCTATTCCAAACTCGAAAGCTGGGTTTTTGTTTTATTGAGCGGTGCCAAACGACGCATTTCCTATAAAAAGCCATGGCGCAGTTTCCTGTATACCGACAATGTCCCTTTTGCCATTTTTCCTAAAACCAATATGGGATTGGCTATTGAGCGAAGGTTGTCGCTTTTGAAGCCTTTGAATCTTCAGACCGCAATCGACCCGCTGCCCAAATTATATGTCACCGAAAAGGAAAACCGCGATGCGCTCGAACTGTTCGAAAAGCATCAGGTTCGCAAAGACCGCAAAACGGTCATGATCAGCCTTCTCGGAAGCGAAAAACTCAAGACCTATCCGCTGGCTTTTATGGCTGAGCTAGTTGACGAGATCGCCAACAGCCACGACGTCAACATTCTTTTTAATTATTTCCCATCGCAGATTGAAGAGGCGCGGAAAGTGTTTGAGGCTTGCTCGGAAAGCACGCGCGACAAAATCTACTTTGACCTGCTCGGCGATGATTTGCGGTCTTTCATTGCGATTATGAACAATTGCGACATAATTGTCGGCAATGACGGCGGTGCAATCAATATGGCAAAAGCGCTCAACAAACCGTCCTTCATTATTTTTTCGCCTTGGATCGAAAAGAAAATATGGTCGACTTTTGAAGATGGCATCCATCATCTTTCGGTGCATCTGCAGGAATACAGGCCCGAATTGTTTGAAGGTTTTTCCGAAAAGGAACTCAAAGTCAAAACGCCGGAATTGTATCAGGAATTCAAACCCGATTTGTTTAAAAACAGGCTGTTGGATTTTCTGGAAACCAATCTCAGGCTTCAGGCCGCAGCCGAACCGCTCCAAATCGTCCCGATAAAACTGCCCTTGAGCGCATTGATTATTACGTATAATGAAGAAAAGCACATCCGTGAAGTCATGGAAGATCTGGCTTTTACCGACGAGATTATCGTAGTCGATTCCTTCAGCACCGACAATACCGTGGCTTTGGTCAACACTTTTGAAAATGCGAAACTGATCCAGAATAAATTTGTGGATTACACCACGCAGCGCAATTTCGCCATCGACTGCGCCAAAAATCCGTGGATCATATTTCTCGATGCCGACGAGCGTTTTACCGACGCGCTCAAGGAAGAGGTTATTGAAACCATCCAGAAAAAAGAGGCCAAAAGCGCCTATCTGTTTTACCGGACTTTTATTTTCGAAAACACCAAACTGCGTTTCAGCGGCTGGCAGACCGATAAGATTTTCAGGCTGTTCCAAAAGGACAAGGCGCGTTATACCACCGAAAGGCTGGTGCACGAAAAACTGACTGTCGACGGCGAAATCGGGAAACTCGAAAATAAGCTGATCCACTTTTCCTATACCGATTATGAATCGTACAAAGGCAAAATGGTCAGTTACGGAAAATTTAAGGCGAAAGAGGAATTCCTCAAAGGCGTGAACCCGAATTTTTACCATTTCTACCTGCATCCGGCGTATAAATTCTCTTACCAATTTATTGTCAGGCTGGGGTTTCTGGATGGAAAAAAAGGCGTGATTATCTGTTACCTCAATGCGTTGAGTGTTGCTGTCAGGTACCGTGAACTCAAGAAAATGCGGGCAGGAAAATAGTTACTTCCAGAACTTCAATGCTTTCTTCAGCTTGATTTTATTGTGGAATTTAATCTGGAAATCATTGGTGTAAAACCACATTTTTTCTGCAATCTCAGTTTCAGATTTTTCAGAATACAATTTCGAATATTCGTTCGCCATCACATCGACCATTTCCTTTTTCGGCGTCAGTCGCGACAGGTTTTTCATACGCATCTCGAAATCCATACTTTCGTGAAAATTCATGCGGTTCAGGTCGACCAGGAAAAAATCGTAGTTCCCATCACTTCCTTTTCGTATTAAGGTATTTCCGGGTGAATGGTCCAGGAATTCAATTCCTTTTTCATGCAGTTTGAACGAAAAACACACAAACTGCCTCAGTATATTTTCGTGGTCCGGAAAGTCAGGAATTTCGACCAATTCACGGAAAGTGAGTTCAGCATTTAAATGCTCACTGACATAAAAGCTTTTTCCCAATCCGAAAAACGTAAAGTTTTCCGCATAAGCGATGGGCTGCGGCGTCCCGATTTCATTTTTCAGCAGTATATTGGCGAATTCAAACGAGCGGCGCGCTTTCGACTTCCTGAAGAATTTATAGGCAATCTGGTTGATAAGATTCGGAACCTTAAACGATTTGATGTTGACCGTTTTGCCTTCGAGTTCGAAAAGCTTGATCTTATTGCGTTTTCCATCTCCGAACAAAACGCCCGAATGGTCGAAATTTTCTATAAAACGCAATAAATCGGGTTGGTTTTTTAAGAATTGGGAAAGTATAATTAAACGCATCAAGTCATTTTAAGTGACCACAAAAGTAGGTATTGCTTTTTATTTTTCCAATTTAAGCCATACATTTACTCAAATTTGACAGCATTTATGGCAAAATCGGTCTTTCTGGAAACGCATAATCTTAAGAATAAGGCAACTGGACTTGGAACTTTTAATTATGAACTGATCAAAGGTTTGTCGCAATTGGATTTTGGCGATCTGGAATTGACGCTGAATGTCAAAGATGTCGGAATGCTCCAATCTGACTTCGGAAGCAAATTCAAATACCACAAATACAACAATATTTCGCGGCACAAACTGTTCAGAACCCGCGGCAAATATGACCTTTGGCATTCGGCGAACCAGAATACGAAAGTCGAGCCGGCGCGTTCGGGAAAATACTTACTGACCGTTCACGACGTCAATTTTGTCGAAGAGATTTCGCATGACATGAACCACAGGCTCAATAAATTGTTTATTGAAAAACTCAACAAAAGCTCGGCGATCACCTATATTTCTGAATTCGCCAAAAAGCAGACGCACCAATATTTTAAGGTTCCCGATGTTCCGGAATATGTCATCCATAACGGAAATCCGATTTCGACGTTTCTCGACATTTCCCATTTTATTCCGAAAGTCCCGGTCGACAAGCCTTTCCTGTACTCAATCGGCGACTTCCTGGAACGTAAAAACTTTCTGTCACTAGTCAAAATGATGCCGCTTCTCCCCGATTACAATCTGGTTTTATCAGGCAACAACGACAAGCCTTACGGAAAGGAAATACAGGATTTTATCTTCGAAAACCATCTTGAAAACCGTGTATTCCTGACCGGAAAAATCGACGATGTCGCCAAGCAATTTTATTTGTCGAAATGCCATGCGTTCCTGTTTCCTTCCATCCGCGAAGGATTCGGATTGCCGCCGATAGAGGCGATGGCTTTCGGGAAACCGGTATTCTTATCGGACAAGACTTCGTTGCCCGAAATTGGTGGCGAACATTGCTATTACTGGGACAATTTCAACCATGAATACATGAAGGCGACTTTGGAAAAAGGGTTGGCGCATTTCTATTCCAACCAATCCGAAATGGAAACCCACATGAAAAAAAGAGCAGCAAGTTTCGACTGGAAAGTTGCGGCTGCTGAGTATTTAAAAGTGTATCGTGAGATCCTTAAATAGCTATTAGTACAGAGTATTGAGAAATGAGAAAGTCATAATCTCAATTCTCAATACTACATCTCACTACTTAAAAAGGTGCTTAAACCACTGCCCGAAATTCTTTTTCCAGATGTAAAATGACGACGGCAATAATTTTGTCCCATCGAAATTTTGGGTGATTTCGTCAATCGTATTTCCGGAGACAAAATCCAATTCGTTCCATTTCTCGGGCTGGATGTAGAAAAATCCGCGCATCGACTGGTAGTTGCTTTTGTTGACAGATTTCCATTTTTCCATAAAAGCATCAACGTCGACTTCGTCGTTGTGGCCCCAATTCCTGAGCTTGAATTCGATTTCCTTTTCCTCACGCGCCAATGATTCATGCCACAGCACGTTGTTCGTATAGATAATCCTTTCCCGTGTATTCCTTGCCACGCGGTAATTCGGGTACGTGGTCGCCATCAGGCCGCGCGTCGCAATATTGACATACAGCATGCCTTCGTCGGTATATTTGAACATGTTGATGAGGAAACAGGCAAACTGCACTTTGTTCTTTTCGGGATTGTCAAGCAAATGGTCGTGCTTCCTTAAATCGGAAACAAAACTTTTAAAACCGAGGAAATATTCGTCACTGTCAACCTGGATCAGCCAGTTTCCGATGCCCATTTTGAGCGAAAGCATGTGGCGCTCGCGGTTGTCGTTTTCAATCGCAGAGATTTCGGGAACATAGAAATCATCGCGGTACAACGTGATCTTATTGTCGACGTCGATTTCCTTGAGCCAATCGTAAAATGCCGGATCAACTTCAAAAGTCTGTCCGCTCCAGGTGCGCATGTCTTTATCGATAGCGATAAAAATACCGTCCGCTTCCTTATAAACAGGCGGAATTGAATTCTTAAGCTTGATGTAATCGTAGGATAATAAAAAACCGACCTGAATCTTCTTCATAATTTACTTTTTAAGTTTTGGAAGGAAAACCATCACAAGGTTCAAAAATCCTTTGACTATTTTCCAGGCAAACGGGAACTTTTCGATATGGAAAACCTGTTTCACGCGCTTGGAATTGAGTTTGCTCAAAACCTTGTAATCTTCCGCAAATAAAGGGAAAAATTTGTTGATGGATTGGAAACGCTCTTCTTCATGCAGTTTTTCGTATTTCGGGTTGGAAGAAATTCCGGTGAAGTCATAAATCGAAACAATCATATCGAGATGCCTGTACGGAACATTCATCTTGCAGATCGTGTAGATGAAAAACTCGCCGTCCGAATAAATCTTATAATCTTCGTTGTAGAAAAAGTAATCGTGAAAGAGCTGTCTTTTGATAAAACACGCTTGGTGGCAAAGCGCGTTCGTATAAAAATACGAGAATGACAACCGGTCGGGATAAATCTTATGGCGCTCAGAATTGGGTTTCTTCACGATCACATCGCCGTAATAAATGCCAAAATCGCCATTGATCGATGCGTCGACTTTTTGGAGCACCTCCTTTTCATACAACAAATCGCCGCTGTTTAAAAACAATAAAAAATCACCGGTTGCCGCACGAATTCCTTTGTTCATCGCATTGTAAACGCCAGAATCGGGTTCGCTTACCCAATAATCGATCGTGTCGGCATATTGCGCAATGACTTCTTTTCCGCCGTCGGTGCTGTTACCGTCGATGACCAGAAACTCGAATTCCTGCCATGACTGCGCAATCACGCTCCGGATGGTTTTCTCCAAGCCTTCCTTGTCGTTATAATTAATCGTGATTATGGATATCTTCTTTGCCATCTTATTATTTTATGCCGTCTTTTTTCATGGCCGCTTTTACATCTTCCAACAACAATCTTGTGCGTTGGTCGACGCCTTTTTTATTGAGGTGGTAAGGCGTGTCGTATAACATATCGTCAGCAACGACGTAACGTTCGGGCGTTCCGATGATTTCAAGATTTGTTTTTTGCAACCTGCCGTCAATATACGCAATTTGTTCTTTGCAATTGTCAAAAGAAGTTTGCTGGTAAGGCGGAAAAGACACATAAAGCTTGGCGCCTTTTGCAAGTACTTTCTGATTGAATTCAACAAGCGCTTTCAGCAGATCCTCATTAAAATCGCCACCTTCGATGATTTTGAAAGGTTCCACTTTCTTATCATAAGCCGTTTTCCAATGCGTTACAGCGTCGCCATATTGATTGTAGGCATTTTTGGAATACACGGGGTTCATTTTAATCTTAAAATATTGCGCTGGCAGAAATTTGGACATCGCATATTTCGGGATATACGGATAGGTTTTCAGCAGCTGGCTTTTTCTAAGCTTAAAAAAAAGCGAAGGCTCCGAATTGTCGAAAATGACGCGCAGCAATTCTTCACCGCCTTCAGCGAAATTTCCGTACATCTGATGGTATTCTGCAACCAGGACAACCACATCTCCTTTTTGGACGTACGGTAAATTGTGGTCCATCATAAAAAAAAGCCCGGTTCCGCCATGTGTCCCGGTATTGATCGGATTCCGGTGCAACGAATCTTTAATTACCTGGCTGTCCAGACCGAAATTCATACTCGAGCCCGCAATGAAAATAATCCGTGGCTGTTTCACATGAAGCAGCAGCGAATCCTTAAAAGGCCTGCTCGCCAACAGGTATTCTTTTGCCAAAGGCGTTGGCGGAAGCAGCATTCCGATTAAGAAAACCAGCGGCGGAATGATGATTAAATATAGTGTCTTTCTTAAAAAAGTCTTCATATCTGTTCTTTAAAACTGGAAATAGAAAAATTGTACATCGTGCATCGGCTTGAACCAAAAAATGGCAAAAACAATAATCAGGTAAAATGTAAGCCGCCATACTCTAGTCCATTTCAGTCCTATTTTCTCAATCGCATATTTATTTTCCCTTCCGATCCATTCGACAACCATAAAAATGACCAGCAGCCAAACCAGGTAATTCTGAATGCCTTCTGGTTTTGTAAAGAAAGAAGTCGAGAAACTGTCGGATATGTAAATAAAAGCATCGGTCATGTCCTTCGACCTGAAAACCATAAATGAAAATATGATCAGGCCGAATGTAACGAATATGTGAAAGACCTCCTTAATTGTCGGAAGTTTCTTTCCGTAGGCTACAATTTCCTTATGCCCTTTACTGTTGTTCATCAATATGGAAGGCACAATATACAATCCGTTCATGAATCCCCAAATCACATAAGTCCACGCCGCGCCATGCCAGAATCCGCTTACGGTAAAAATAATAAGCGTATTCCGGATCCTCATCCAGGTACCGCCGCTGCTCCCGCCAAGTGGAATATAGAGATAATCCCGGAACCAACTCGAGAGTGAAATATGCCAACGACGCCAGAATTCCCCGGTGTCGCGTGAAAAATACGGATAGGCAAAATTGCGCAAAAGATCAATCCCGAACAATCTCGCCGTTCCCAACGCAATATCCGAATATCCCGAAAAATCGCCATAAACCTGAAAGGCGAAAAAGGTCACGCCAAGCCAGTGCGTGCTTCCGGCGAAGCCATGCGGATTAGAGAATACCATGTCTACATAACTCGCGCAATTATCGGCAATGACAACTTTTTTGAACAAGCCCCAAAGGATCTGGCGCAAACCATCAACCGATTGCTGGTAATTGAATTGCCGTTTGGCCTGTATCTGAGGCAATAAATGGGTCGCCCTTTCAATCGGTCCGGCAACCAGAAGCGGGAAGAAACTGACGAATACCGAATAATCGACAAAATTCCGTTCTGGTTTGATCCTGTCTTTATAAATATCTATCACATACGACAATCCGTGGAAAGTGTAGAATGAAATTCCCACCGGAAGAATGACCTGCAGCGTCCAGAAATTTGCGTGAAAACCAACGGCCTGAAGCGATTCCGCTAAAGATTCTGCAAAGAAATTATAATATTTGAAAACGCCCAAAAAACCAAGGTTTACCGAAATACTGAGCCAAAACCAGAATTTTTTCATTCCCTGTGTTTTGGCCTCGTGCATTTTAATCCCTGTGAAATAATCGAGTAAAGTGGAAAAAATCAGCAGGAACAAAAAGCGGTAATCCCAGCAGGCATAGAAGAAATAGCTTGAAACCAGCAGCAGGATATTTTGGAGTTTCAGATTTCCTTTTGTCCCGAACCAGTAGAGCAAAAACACTATCGGAAGAAAAATGAGAAAATCTACAGAGTTGAAAAGCATATCTTATATTTTGGTCTGTTTGTTTTGTTTAGCTCCGCTCAATTCGCCTGCGGCTTGGGTTGGCAAAAACGCCAGCAGCACGTTTGAAAACCCTTTGAGGAATTTCCAGGCCGTTTTGTGTTTCTTGATATAGAGCAGGTTTTTGACGCGCTTGAGTTTCATTTCCGACATCAGGTCGAAATCTTCGGCGCTCAAACGGAAATATTTATCGTAGACAAGTTTTTTTTCCGATTGTACCAGATTATAACTATTCGGATTGGATGAAATCCCGGTAAAATCATATTCCGAAACCACCAAGCCGATGTGTTTGTATTTTACATTTTTAAGGCAAATTGCCACCATGAAAAATTCCCAATCGGAAGCAATCTTTAAATTTTCATTGTACAATCCGATCGAATCAAACAAAATTCTTTTGATAAAAGTCGCCTGGTGCGGCAGGCTGTTATCTATGAAAAACCCGAAAGTCAGCGTATCTGGAAAAACCCATTCTTCTATTTTATTCGAGCGGTTGCTCATGAAAATCTGGTTTCCGTAATAAATACCGGAGTCGTCGTCGATGATTTTTTCGACTTTAGAAAGTGTCCCTTTTTCAAGCAACGTATCGCCGCTATTCAGGAACAAAAGATAATCTGCCTTCGCGACACGGATTCCTTTGTTCATCGCGTTGTAGATTCCCGAATCCTTTTCGCTTAACGAATACGTGATTTTATCTTTGTACGTATTGAGGATTTCCTGGCTTCCGTCCGAACTATTACCGTCGATGACAATGTACTCGAAATCCGGATTGTCCTGCGACAGCACACTCTCGATGGTTTTCTTCAAACCTTCGGCATTGTTGTAATTGATGGTTATGATTCCGATTTTACTCATTGCAGGAATTTTTCGGCATATACTTTTTCGATGCCTTCTTTGAGTTCGATTGAATGTTTCCAGCCAAGACTGTTCAGTTTCGTCGTATCGGTTAATTTCCGCGGCGTTCCGTCTGGTTTGGAAGTGTCGAAAACAACATTCCCTTCAAATCCGACGATTTCTTTTACAAGGAAAGCCAAATCTTTGATGGAGATTTCTTTCCCGGTTCCGATGTTCACAAAACCTTTTTCGTCGTAATGCAGCATCAGGTAAACGCAGGCGTTGGCCATATCGGAAGCATGAAGGAATTCGCGCAATGGTGTTCCGCTGCCCCAAACTGTCACTTCATTGTCGTGGTTGACTTTCGCTTCGTGGAATTTCCGCAGCAAAGCCGGCAATACGTGTGAATTCTGCAGGTCGTAGTTGTCGTTCAATCCGTAAAGGTTCGTCGGCATCACCGAAATGAAATTGCAGCCATATTGATCGCGATATGCGTCGCACATTTTAATCCCGGCGATTTTCGCAATCGCATACGGCTCGTTGGTTTCTTCGAGCAATCCGGTCAGGAGATAATCTTCGCGCAACGGCTGCGGCGCCATTTTCGGGTAAATGCAGGTGGAACCCAGAAACAGTAATTTCTTCACGCCATTTTCATAACACTGGTGGATGACGTTGCTTTGGATCATGATATTTTCGTACAGAAAATCGGCACGAAGTGTATTGTTGGCTACGATTCCGCCTACTTTCGCAGCGGCTAAAAACACATATTCCGGTTTTTCGGCTTCGAAGAAATCAGCGACCGCTTTCTGGTCGATCAGGTTCAATTCGGTCGAAGTTCGCGTTACAATATTGTTGAAACCGCGACTATGCAAGTCTTTCACGATGGCACTTCCGACCATTCCGCGATGGCCTGCCACATATATTTTGGAACTCAGCTGCATCGTTTATTTGAAATTTTTAAGGTGTAATTCTTTTTTGAAGATGTCCAGATCGGCGGCCATCATTTCTTTTACCAGCATATCCAAAGTGTATTTTGGCGACCAGCCGAGTTTGGTTTTGGCTTTCGTATTGTCGCCGATGAGCAGATCCACTTCCGTCGGGCGGAAATACGCCGGATCGATCTTTACTACGACTTGCCCGATTTCAAATTTATAATCCGGATTTGAGCTCGAGGCCACAACCGCAGTTTCGTCGACGCCTTCGCCTTTGAATTCCAACGTCACGCCCACTTCATTAAAAGACATCCGGATAAATTCCCGGACGGTTGTCGTGACTCCGGTAGAAATCACGAAATCCTCTGCAACATCCTGCTGCAAAATGAGCCACATCGCTTCTACATAATCTTTGGCGTGTCCCCAATCGCGCTGCGAATCGATATTTCCCATATAAAGCGTATCCTGCATTCCAAGCGCCATCTGTGAAACGGCACGCGTGATTTTTCTGGTTACGAAAGTTTCGCCGCGTCTTGGGCTTTCATGGTTGAATAAAATCCCGTTGCACGCAAACATATCGTATGCTTCGCGGTAATTCACGGTAATCCAATAGGCGTACATTTTCGCGACAGCGTAA
>DATHGE010000313.1:0-13495 GCA_035317805.1 Flavobacterium sp.
GGGGCAACATTATCTGCATGGGCGCTTCCGCTGGCGAGCTTTTCGCCCTGCATTGCAAATTTTACGAGGTCTTTTCGCTCGAAAGGCTTTCCAAGCAATTCGTTGATCCCGAAAACCGCCCCGGCTGCGCTTGCCGCCGAACTTCCGATACCGCTTCCCGCTTTGATGTGCTTGAAGATTTCGATATCAAACCCGAAGTCGGTTTCCCATTCGTTAAGCATCGCCATCGCTGCAACTCCGGCTACATTTTTGGCTGTTTCCAAAGGCAGGTCCGCACCATGAATTTTCGTGATGCGGACACCTTTATCGTTAGATTTTGTGATGACCATCTCGTCGCCAACATTATAGAGACACAATCCGAGGACATCGAATCCGCAGGAAAGGTTGGCGATGGTTGCGGGACAGAATATTTTAATTGATTTCATGCTGAGTTGCTAAGTTACTTAGTAGCTGAGTGCCTAAGTACAAAGTTGCTTTCTCAGCCACTCAGGTACCCAGCTACTCAGATACTTTATTTAAACATTTCCAATCCGGATCACATCGGCGAAAATTCCCGAAGCCGTAACAGCCGCGCCTGCACCTGCACCTTTAATCAACAAAGGCTGGTCGACATACCGATCGGTAAAAAATAAAACGATATTGTCTTTTCCTTCCAGATTGTAAAATGGATGGTCCTTCGCGATGAGCTGCAATCCTACGCTGGCTTTTCCGTTCTCAAACTGTGCGACATATTTGAGTCTTGAATCTTTCGCAACAGCTTCGCGATACAATTTTACAAAATGGGCAGAATGCGTTTTTAAAGATAGGAAAAAGTCTTCATTGTTTGTAGTTTCGAGGCATTCGGGCGGGAGAAACGAAGCGTTGGCAATGTCTTCGATCTCCATCTGGTAGCCGCTTTCGCGAATGAGAATTAATATCTTTCTGGCCACGTCAACACCGCTTAAATCGATTTTCGGATCGGGTTCGGTAAAACCTTGTACACCAGCTTCTTTAACCACATCGTGAAAATTATAGGATTCGCTGAAATTGTTAAAAATGAAATTGAGGCTTCCCGATAAAACCGCCTGGATCTTGTGCACTTTATCTCCCGAAGCAATCAGGTGTTTGAGCGTATCGATAATCGGTAATCCCGCGCCGACATTAGTCTCAAACAAAAACGGTGCATTGAATTTTCGCGACAGGCTTTTAAGATTGCTGTAATTTTCATAGGCGGAAGAACAAGCAATTTTATTACAGGTTACGACTGCAATATTTTCCTCAAGATATTGGCCATACGTTCTGGAAACTTCTTCATTTGCGGTAATATCTACAAAGATGCTGTTGCGCAGATTGAGTTTTTTCACTTTCGAAATAAACGTTTCTTTATCAGCGGTTTCGCCGTTTCCGAGCAAAACTGCCCAATCCTTGAGCGCCATGCCGTCTTCCTCGAAATGCATCTTCCTCGAATTGGAAATCGCGATGACACGCAGGTTGATCTTTAAATTGTCTTTAAGATATTTCTTCTGCAGGTGAATCTGGTCGATGAATTTCTCACCCACATTTCCGACGCCCATCACAAAAAGGTTGAGCTGTTTCGTATTGTCTTCAAAGAAACGCTCGTGCAAAGTATTCAAGGCTTTCTTCACATCGCGTTCGTTGATGACGACCGAAATATTCCTTTCCGAAGCGCCCTGGGCAATTGCACGGATATTGACGTTATTTTTACCCAAAGTACTGAACATCCTGCCGCTTAAACCCTGATGGTTTTTCATGCTTTCACCCACGAGTGCCACAATGCAGAGGTTTTTCTCAACGATACACGGGTCTATTTTATGCTGGCTGATTTCAATTTCAAACGCTATATCAATCGCGGCCTGCGCTTTATCGGCATCCGAATTCAGGATTCCGATGCAAATGGAATGTTCCGAAGAAGCCTGTGTGATGAAAATAACGTTGATGTTCTCGTTAGACAGCACTTCAAACAGTCGCTTCGAAGAACCCGCAACACCGATCATTCCGGAGCCTTCTATGGTCAATAAAGTAATATTGTCGATATGGCTGATGCCTTTAATCGGATTCTCTGAACCGTTAATTTTTGAGGAAATATAAGTCCCTTCAGCTTCAGGCTCGAACGTATTCTTAATCAGGATCGGAATGTTCTTATTCAAAACCGGCTGTATCGTCGGCGGATATAAGACCTTTGCGCCGAAATGCGACAGTTCCATCGCTTCCTGGTAAGAAATCGTCGCGATGGGCTGGGCCTGTTTAACGAGTTTCGGGTTTGCGGTAAACATGCCGTTCACGTCGGTCCATATTTCAAGCTGTTCCGAATGCAAAGCCGCAGCAACAATCGCTGCTGTATAATCGGATCCGCCACGACCTAAAGTTGTATTGTGTCCGTCTGCTGATGAGGCGATAAATCCGGGAATTACAGTAATCTGGCTGTCGTTATTTTTAAAATAATCCTGTATCAGAAGATTGGTCACCGCAAAATTGACCGTCGCTTTTCCAAATTTATTATCGGTCTTAATCAATTCACGGCTGTCTTTGTAGCTGCTTGCGGGAAGCCTCTGTTTTGTAGTTTCGGCGATGATGCAGGAAGAAAGCAATTCGCCAAAGCTGACGATGGCATCCGAAGTCCGGTCGGAAAGTTCGCCCAAAAGGAAACAGCCGTCCAATAACGTTTCCAGTTGGTTGATGATGCGTTTCACGTGGCTTAATAAGGCCGATTGCTCCTTCACCGGAATCAATTCGCGAATCGCCATAAAATGCCTGTCTTCGATTTCGGCTACGATTTCTTTGTATCCGGAATCTTTAGCCGCCGCCATTTCCGAGGCCGAAATCAGCAGGTCGGTAACGCCGCTGAAAGCCGAAACGACAACGACGAGTTTGCCCTGTTTGGCTTTTCCAATAAGAATTTCGATAACCAATTTGATATTTGTGGCTTTGGCAACGGATGTCCCGCCAAATTTCAATACGTTCATTTCAATGTTGTTTAGGTAAATATGCTGATGCAATTGGGATTTCCTTTTCTTTCGAAAAGTCATGCAAACGGATGATATGTGAAATGTTTACCCCAAAGGGGTTGTAGTCGTGCCTGTAGTGCCAACGGAAAACACAGCCAAAGTCGTGGCCGCAGGAGAGAAGGTATAGGTGTTTTCGCGTTTCATTACGATTCAAATGTACCTAATTTTTTAAATAATAAAAGAACATGTAAAATTTTTACGGATATTTTAAAGAAAATGAGAATGACACGTCTAAAAAACGCATAATACAATTAAAACTATTGCAGAATGTATAATCCTTAAATCTAGCGCATAAAAAAGGCCTCTCGTCAGAAAGGCCTTTGTTGGTTATAGCTTCAAATCGGTGAATAAATTCACCAGTTTCGGATCGGATGGCCGTGGCGCATCGGAGTTGATGATGTTCCCATCCGGGCCGACAAGGATAAACCTTGGGATACTCGCGATCCCGTATTCAACGGCAAACTGGGAACTCCAGTCGTTGTCTGCAATCAATTGGATTCCGCCAAGGCTCTGGTCGGTGACCATCTTTTTCCATTTCTCGTAATCTTTCCTGGCATCGATGGAAATGCTTACAAACGCGATATTCTTGCCTTCATATTGCGCTTCCACTTTCTGCAGTGAAGGGATTTCCTGGCGGCAAGGTCCGCACCAGGTGGCCCAAACGTCAATATAAACGTATTTTCCGCTAAGGCTGGCCAATGAAGTTTTCCCGCCTTTATGGTTTTCGTAATCGAATGCAGGCGACGGCTTTCCGGTACTTAACGTTTTGAGCTTGTTGAATTTTTCGGTGATGTCTTTCTTGAATAACGGATTGGTCGAAATAGCCATCAGTTCGCTATACAATTTTTCCGCATCAGGATTGGAACCGGTGATTTCGGGATTGAGCGAGATGCATAGCGCATTGCGGATGGCCGGGCTTTTGACTTTCTTGATTTCTTCCAGGGCCGGTTTCCAGACAAAGTTGTCGTCAGGGCCTAATTTCTTTTCAATATTCTCATTGAATCTGAGATAGACCAATTGTTTGTATGCGTTGGAAAAAAGGAAATCCAGCTCATTGTCGGCATTGAAATCAGCGCTCAGTTTCGGGAAATCGGCCGCTGCTTTGAACTCAGGGCTTTTAGTGAAATGCGCGTGGTTCTTTTCATAATTGGCGATAAATACCTGTTCGAGGTAATCGATATTCTTGAGTTCCTTTTCGTTGTATTTCGGGTTGTTCAAAGGCATCGAATTGAGCAATTGCAGCAGGTCTTTCTTGATTTCCTGATTCTCTTTCAGGAAATCGGCCTCATTCATCGAATACAGTTTTTCCTGGTTGATCGCATTCACATAAGCATTCTTGCTCGCAATATATTGGTTCTCGAGGCTGCCTTTGCCCGAATATTTTAGGGATTTGTAGAAATCGTTATTGTCGGCGGTTATGATCAGGTTTGTCCCTTTGGTAAGGTATACCGAAACCCTGTTCTGCGCGGTCACGATCATATAGCTTCCGCTGTAATCGATATTGAGCGTTTCAGAAAAACTGCCGTCGGGTTTGAGTGTGATGTCTTTGGAGTAAGATTCTCCCATAAGCCTGATTTTTCCGTCTTTCACATTAGTGATTTTCCCTGCAATCGTAATGGTTTCCGCTTTAAGGCCGAAGGAAGTCAGTGCCAGTGCCAGAAATAAAATTAGTGTGTTCTTCATAATCCGTTTTTTAATAAGGATTTCAAATGTAGCCAATATTTCAAATGGTTAATATTATTTTAAATATTATTAACAAACCTTGCTTTTTAAGGATGGTTTGCGGAATTTTGACGCATCAATCAAAAGAAAATGGACAATACGCATTACATCAGTTCTGATGTACTCTCACTAGAAAATTTACAGGAAATCATCAGTCATAGTAAAACGCTCGCCTTGTCTGAGGAAGCGAAAATCAACATTGACAAATGCCGTGACTATCTCGACCAGAAAATGAAGTCGCATGATGGGCCGATTTACGGAATCAATACGGGTTTCGGTTCCTTATACAATATCAAAATCTCCAACGAAAACCTGTCAAAACTCCAGGAAAACCTCGTGAAATCGCATGCCTGCGGAACCGGAGAAGAAGTGCCGCACGACATCGTAAAGATGATGCTGCTGCTCAAAATCCAATCACTTGGCTACGGCTATTCTGGCGTCCAGCTCGTTACCGTGGAAAGGCTGATCGATTTCTATAACAATGACGTATTGCCGGTAATTTATACTCAAGGTTCTTTGGGCGCTTCGGGCGATCTCGCGCCGTTGGCACACCTGTCACTGCCTTTGCTCGGAATGGGCGAAGTCAATTTTAACGGCAAACGATTCCAATCCCAGGAAGTGCTCGACCATTTCAACTGGAAACCGATCGTATTGCAGTCCAAAGAAGGCCTTGCTTTGCTCAACGGCACCCAGTTTATGAGCGCTTACGGGGCGCATATCCTCATAAAAGCGTGTAAATTCTCATGGCTTGCCGATCTGATCGGAACGATTTCTCTCGAAGGATTTGACGGCCGCAAAGAACCGTTCAACGAACTCATCCATTACATCCGCCCGCACAAAGGACAGGTGGTGACCGCCGCCCGCGTGACCGATTTCCTCGAAGGCAGCGAAATTATCAACCAGGAAAAGCAGCATGTACAGGATCCGTATTCGTTTCGCTGCATTCCGCAAGTCCATGGCGCGTCAAAGGATGCGCTCGACTATGTAAAAAAGACGTTCAAGACCGAAGTGAATTCGGTTACCGATAACCCGAATGTTTTTATCGAAAGCGACCAGATTATTTCCGGCGGGAATTTCCACGGACAGCCATTGGCGTTGGCGTTGGATTTCCTAGCGATCGCCTTGTCGGAATTGGGAAGTATTTCCGAAAGAAGGACCTACCAGCTGATTTCAGGACTGCGCAATTTGCCGCCGTTTTTGGTAAACAACCCCGGACTCAACTCCGGATTCATGATTCCGCAATACACCGCCGCTAGCATCGCCAGCCAAAATAAGCAATTGTCGACCCCGGCGAGCGTAGACAGCATCGTTTCCTCAAACGGGCAGGAAGATCACGTGAGCATGGGCGCCAATGCGGCAACGAAAGCGCTTCGTGTGATGGACAACCTTGAACGCATCCTTGCAATTGAACTGATGAACGCCTCGCAGGCGATTGAATTCAGGAGGCCTTTAAAATCAAGCGACTTTATCGAAATGTTCCTCAAATCCTATCGCGGGGAAGTGCCGCTCGTAACAGAAGACCGCATCCTGCACTATGATATTGAAAAAACAGTCGCTTTTCTCAACACGTTTGTGATTGAGGAGGAATTGCTCAATTAGTAAGAATCGGTTTCCAAATTCCCTTCATCAATGCTAATGTTTCGCTAAAAAGGTTTTATGCCGGTTTGCGTTTTCGTAATTTTAAACATATGAAATAGTTAAAATTATGGAAACAAATAAAAACGGCATGCGGGATCGGGATGATTCGCGCAGCCAGGAACACAAAGACCGTCGCGATGGTTCGGAAGAGACAACCGAAAGCCACATCGGGGCAATAGACCGCGATGTTTCGGGAAATGACATTGTAGAAGAGGGCAGGGACGAACGCCGCCACCACCAGCAATTCGGCAACCGCAAATACGAATCGTATAAAAACCATTCATCTGCAGACGACCAGCCGATGAACGACAGCGGCGCTTAACCGTAGGGATTACACCGTAGAAAAACGGCTGACATTATTAGATGTCAGCCGTTTTTTATGTCAATTGCAGGTCAGTTCAAAAAAGTCGGCGATATTATCACTGATATATTATATTTTTCAAGTTTATTTTGTTTAGCAATAAATTAAGTAACTATAGTCTTATAAACCAACGTCATTTCTTTCTGACAAGATAAAATTAAACCGGAGAAATAAATGCGCCCAGCTACTACAAATCAACTATTTCATCTTGGTGGCGCTTATCTGAAACGCTATCGTCAGCAATTTTCTTATTGTTTTTTTGTGTCGTTGCTCTTTTTACTACGGTTGTACTTATCACTTTTCTTTTGGCTTTTATTTTAGAATCCTCCTTTTTCACAACTTTTTCCTTTAAGTCTGGATTTTTATTTAGGACTTCTTCAAGTAACTCTTGAATAGGTTTTTTAGGGATTTCAATTACAGTATATTCTTCATCAAAAATCTCTTTATATATCTTCTTAAAGTCTGCTTCTTTTCTGAGATTATTAAATAGAGGCCAAGTTTTGTATTCTAATTTGTCTACATCTCCATTTTTGCCAATTTTTTTCATCAGGTTGTAGACTTCTTCAAGTTTCTCATTAATGATTAAGTGCGCAAGTTTAAAATCATCGCTTGAAGCACTCCAATCTTTTGAATTAACAACTTCTTTTGCAAGATCGTTTTTCCCTTGTAAATAAAGTGAAAGTGATTTATTAACTATGAAAAGATTTTTACTTAAGTCATTAAAATGTTTAGGTTGTTTGAATGCAAAATCTAATAAAATATCTGCAAGTTTATATTGCCTCGAGATTAATAAAGAATAGCATAATTCATTTAATTGTTTATCGGCATCTTCATAATCATTTTTAAAAAGTTTACGCCAAATTGTGTGTGTTAATTTTGTAGATAACTCATAAATGCATTCATATGCCGTTTTAAAATATTCAGGCTCGATAGTTAAGCGTTTATTTAATTTTATATCTTCAAGCTCGCATTTTTGATCCTTACAAACTTTTAGGTATTGATTTGAAACAATTCCATCGCAGTGTACAAAAAGGTTTCTTCGCTCGGTTATTTCTATAAATGTTTGCCATATAGGTAAATCTTTTCTCAATGTGATTCCCAATTTATTTTCAAGATAATCAAAATGCTCACTATGATTTTTTCTGAGAACAGTTTCAACTTCTTTATCTATAACATATTCTCTAGCAGATTCTATAGATTCAAATTGTATCAATTGAGAAAATGTAAGCTCTCTTTCAGAACTGTTAATATATTGCGGACGCATCTTAAAAAGAATTTTTAATAACTCATTGAGATACGCGTCATATTGAGAAATTAAAGAAACAAATAAACTTTCGGGTACAATTTTCATTGCCAAGTTTGATGTTGTAGAAATTTTCGAGAGTTGTTCAAAAACCCTGACATCTTCAGGTTTAACATTAATTGCTTTTTGACCATCTTCATCATCTATTTCTTCGGAATTTTTCTCAATAAACTCTTCAAATTTTAGATTAGCTTTTTTGTTGTACGGTTGCAGTAACAAAATTACCATTGGCATTGTATCTTTTATTGAATCTAAGTGTCTTAATAATTTGTATAAATTTTGATTTAACTCTGTTTGCATAAGTATTTGTTTAATTGTATGTTATTGGATATTTCTCTAATTCCTTGATATATTTGACATAAATAAAAATAACCATTATTCCCCCACACAAACAACCCACCCCAAAAACTTATTAACGTTCCCACACTATAACTTTTCAAGATAATTTTGCAATATTCTCAAAACAGAATACTAACGATCTTCTCCACAATGGTTGAGTCTTGTTATCCGATTGCTTAAGGGACGTAAAAAGATGCTACTCCATAGATACTCCCATGATACTCCATAGATAAGCCTATCTAAATTCTACACTGTGTTAAGATTGCAATACCAGGCACAAAAAACACCTTTCATCGGATTTTAACGCTCTACACAGTAAAAATGCCGCAAATAAATCGCCAGTTGTTATATTTGTATCTCATTGAAAACAAACGATATAATCACCTAAATCCTGTTCCGATGAAAAAAGCACTCCATCTCAGCATCATCTTCATATTTTCATTTGCGGCAAATATTTTTTCCCAGGAATACCACCCTTTGCTCAACAACTCCAGTTGGAATGTCAGGATCTTCCATAGCTGCTGCACACCAATTCCCGATAACCATTTCATTAGCGAAGGCACTCCGGTAACATTCGATTCGGTCGAATACCTGAAGTTCGACAATTACTCCTATAATTTCCCCGTAGTTTACCTGCGCGAAGACGTTGCCACAAAAAGAGTATACAGGAGAATTAACGGTGTAGATGTGATACTCTATGATTTCAGCCTCGAAACCGGGGACATGATTACGTTGGGCAACGGAAGCGTTTACACCGCAACGGTAAGCACCATCGATTTGAACGGCGAACCGAGAAAGCAAATAACGTTAAATAGGAACCAGCCCTATACCCCGAGTAATGTATACTATGACAATGAAATCTGGATTGAAGGCGTAGGAAGCACCAGGCATCCCTTAGTACCGGGTTATCAGGTCGCGCACAGCGGAACTGGAAGTGCTGTTGAGCATTTAACCTGTGCTTTCCAGAATGGCGTCAACACCTATACAATGTACATCGACCCGGTAGAAGGAGTGGCCAATTGCGATGCGATGCTATTGGGTACGAAGGACTATGAGCAGCTGACCCCGGGTGTAAGTTTCCATCCGAACCCTTTCCATACCCAACTGACCATAGATTCGCAATCACCGCTCCGGAATGGCCTTGTTAAATTATACAACCTGCAAGGGCAATTGATCAAAACATACAGCAACCTGACCGGACGAGATGCAACACTCAATCGCGGGAACCTGCCGTCCGGTTTATATTTCATCCAATTGTCTGACCAGGATAAACTGTTGAAAACCGCTAAGATAATGGTGGATTAGATTGTGGACAAGCACAACACATACAACAAACCGATAAGCACAAAAAAATCCCCTTACATCATAAGGGGATTTCTTTTATCTCGCAGGGACCAGGATCACAGGCCTTGGCGGAGGAGCAATCACTTTTACGCGTTTGCCGTGCCTTCTGTGGTGCTTGTGCCTGATTACGGTCTTTTCGGTCACCACTACAGGCCTGGGCGCGGCTACAACCACCGGACGCGGCGGCGGAGCGGGGAGAAGGACGGTGGTCTTTTTTACGACTTGTGCGGATACGGCTGCGGTAAATCCGAACAGCATCACCAGCATTAAAAGGATCTTTTTCATAATAGCAGTATTAGTGGTTAGTTGGGATAGGGAAGCTGGAATTTCTTATCTCCATGGCAACCCAATGCCTTACACAAATTTCAGCCATTTGTCTCGCAATGCTCTTATACAATTGACGCAATAGTTATCAGGATTAGTAGCCGGTAAGCCTAAATACAGGAGATATTATTGAATCTTAATCTCTAATGGTTAGGTCCTAACATTTAATGCTTTTTCTTCACTGAGGCCATAAAAACTTCCACCTCACCGAACCGCTTGCTGCCTGAGCGAAAATACTGCAACACCATGGGGATGTGGCTTTTATTGATATAGATTGGAACGACATCCGGTTGGAAAGGATGGAGCGCCGCAAGGAAACGGCTGTTGGCGGTCTTGATCGAAGCGTACGTTTTCCTGCCTACATAGACTAAAAACGGCGGGGTATCCTTATCAAGGAAATAGATGGGAGAGGCATCCTGCCATTGCTGTGGATTATCGGTCCATGTCGCCAGATAATCATGTTCGCCTGTAGGCGGGTTTTCTTCAAGGTAATTTTTCATATCGAGCCCTGCCGCATCATTAAGGATGATACCCGATATAGATTTCGGGGCGATGCCATATTTCGGGTTCATTACTGCCAGCGCAGCAAGATGCCCGCCCGCCGAATGGCCTGTTATAAAGACCTGGTTTGGATCGCCGCCATATTTCGAGATATTCTCTTTGGTCCATCGTATGGCCGCCGCAATTTCTTTCGCCATGGCATCATAATCGGCGTTTGGGCTTAAGGTATAGTCCGGTATAACGGTAATGATGCCTTTACGGGCAAAATTACGACCAAGCAAACCATAGCTGTTTTTATTGCCGGTGTTCCAGTTGCCGCCATGGACAAAAATGATTACGGGTTGTTTTTCCCCTTTGCCTTTGATATGACGCTGTGCAAATACGTTCAATTTGGATGCAGCACTGTTGGCTGCTGTACTTTGAGTATAAGCAACGTCTTTAGTTTTATGTACCGAACAGCTTTGCAGCAAGAGGCAAGCTGTTAAAACAGAGATATAGAAAGAAAATCGCATAAGTTTTTTAAGGATATACGGCTTTGCTGCTGTAAAGGTTTCACGCTAAATCTTACACGACAATATGTCCCCAGTTTTCACCGCTTTTGATACGGTACAACTGCATCTCGCTCACGTTAAATTGCTTGGCCAGGATTTTCATCCTAGTTTTGCGCTGCGGATCGAGCAATTGCTTCTTAAGCCTGATGACCTGTGTTGTAGTGAGTTTCCTGCCATCCCTGACGGTCTTCCTAACCCTTGAGGCTATCACATGCGGACTCTTCCTGCTGTGCGCCAGCATCTCTTCGCGTGTAGCCCATTTGAGGTTGTTGACTTTGTCATTGTCACGAACGTAGTCCAGGTGCAGCACATGGGCCTGGTCCTCAGAATCTTTAGGGATAAAGTATTCGGCAATCAGCTTGTAGAGGAAAATGTACTTGTTCCTTTTTTTTCCTTTCTTATCCGTATAGCGGTAGTGCAGGGTTTTATAGCCGTCAGAACGCCCGCCCTTGATTTCCTTACCGTCTTCTTTTATGGATAGGTTAAAGCTCACCAGACGACCGTAGTTGGAAACGGCATAACGCTTTCTCAAGGGGTCTTCAATAGGAATCTCCCTAAACTCTTCAGAAAAGTATAGTAGTAGCATAATAATTATTTTTTAAACAAGTGGTATTTGTTTATGGTTGCCCAAAGTTAACGATAGTTGGCTATAATTCAAACGCTTTAGGAAAATCTTTGCATTTCCGCAGAATGTAAATATTCATTAAACGCAAAGAGCACTAAGATTAAAGCGTAAAACACAAAGGCTTAGTGTGCTTTACGGAAAACAGCCAAGGCATATCTTCTTAAACTCTGCGAACCTAACTTTTGGGTTAAAGCTTGCTCAGAATATCCTTAAGGCTAATCGCATTCTCAAAAAAACCTTCCCATAAATCGCCTTTCTCTTCAAGCCTTTTGGGAATCGTCCTGATATTGAATGCCTTGAGGTCGAGCGAATCATTGATTTCGTCCCATTCGAGCGGCGTGCTCACACCGGCGCCTTCGCGCGGCCGCAAGGAATAAATGCTCGCCATCGTTTTGCCTTTGCCATTCTGTAAAAAGTCGAGGTAGACTTTGCCCTTGCGCTTGTTGGGCATGCGCTCGAGGCTTGTTATTTCGGGTAAATCACGGTGGACCATTTGGCTTATCAGATGTGAAAATTCATGCGTCTGCTCATACGTATATTTGGGTTCGACCGGAATAAATACATGCAGCCCGTTGCCGCCCGAAGTCTTGATGTAAGCCGGAACATGAAGGCTGTCAAGGATTTCTTTGGTCTTTAATGCCGTTTCGACAATGCTTTTCATCGGCGCGTCTTTCGGATCTAGATCGAAGATAATATAATCGGGATTATCCAGCGAACCCACGCGGCTGCTCCACGGATTCATTTCGATACAGCCATAATTGGCAAGGAAAAGCAGCGTTTCCTTGTCATTGCACAGCAGCCATTCTACCGCGGCATCGGCAGATTCGGATTTGATCTTTTTGGTCTTGATCCATTTCGGGACCGTTCCCGCTACATTTTTCTGGAAGAAACCCTCGCTTTTGATTCCGTCTGGCGTACGACGTAACGATTCCGGACGGTCTTTAAGATAGGGAAGGATGTAATCGGCTACGCTGTCGTAATACGCAATCACATCGCCTTTGGTGATCTTTTCCTTTGGGAAGAACAGCTTATCGGTATTGGTGAATTCAACGCGTCCTTCTTCGGTCTTGCTTAGTTTGATACCGGTCGTTTTCATTATTGTCATTTTTGTTTTTTTGGATGTCATTGCGAGCGAAGCGTGGCCATCAGTTTCCACTTCCGGCTCTTCGATCTTCACTTCTTCAGGTTTCTTATCGGCGCGTAGTCCGAGATAAACCGGATGGCGCATACTGCCGGTTTCCGTAAATTCTGAGAATTTGATCTGCGCTACCAATTCTGGTTTAACCCAATGCACCCGGCGCTCTTTGGGCGTATTGACAAACGGGCTGGTTTTGCGTTCGAGTTTATCGAGCCTTTTGCGCAAATCCTTCAGGATGCTTTCGGTGTATCCCGAACCCACTTTCCCCGAGTATTTAAATGCCGCCCCGTCATAATATCCGCAAAGTAATGCGCCAATCCCGACGCGGCTTCCCTGAGGTTCCGTAAAGCCGCCGATGACCATTTCCTGCTGTTTGCCGGTCTTGATCTTGAGCCAGTCTTTGCTGCGTTTGTCGGTGTGGTATCTGGAATTGGCTTTTTTGGCGATGATGCCTTCGTCACTCTTCTTTTCGGACGCTTTAAAAGCTTTAATTCCGTTGCCAATCGTATGTTCAGAATAAATGATATTTTTGAGTTTAGGCAGTACGGCTTTCAATATTTTTTTTCTTTGGAGCAATTCCAACGCGCGCAAATCATAGCCCTGGAAATAGATAATATCAAAGACATAATATTTGAGTGTGCCCT
>DATHGE010000314.1:0-6552 GCA_035317805.1 Flavobacterium sp.
TTCTTTCAATACAACAGTCGTGGCTGATGCGCTTCCGGTATTTTGGAAATGGGTCATATAATGCAGGTAATTGGCCGCCTGCGAAGGCTGGATCATTGCGCCTTCGAGGACAATTTTTTCATTCGGGTCGAAAGCGTTCACGACATTCTGGTCAAACATCAGCATGTTGTCGGCTGGAAAAGCGTCGCCGGCGATAGGATTCCCGACAGCTGAAAAATGGATCACATCACCGTCGTTTACAGTCGGCGGTGCGAATACGTTGAGCGTAATATCGATATACCGCCATTCAAACGGAATCAGGTTGGTGTAATTCCATGTCAGTGTATTCACTGCAAATGCAGCCTGAGCCGGCGTCGCGCTCACAAAACTGGCTTTGGTTTCATCAAAAACCATCTGCAATGTTCCGCTCAGCGCGGTACTTCCGTAGTTCGAAAAATACAACCTGTAATGGGAATCGAAGCCGGGACGCGCATGGTCTGTCGGAATCATCGAGATCGACAAATTACTGTAGCCTGTCGCCGAGCTGATGCAGAAATTGGTGTTGGCATAATTGACATTCTCGCCGCTGCTCGTTACCGGAACCGATACCGGATTGGAGGAAAAGTTATTATTAAGACTACTCGTTGCGCCAGTGTCGTAGTTTCCGACATTAGGAATAAGGATCGAATAATTTCCGGCAGAATTGGTAAAAGTGGCGAAGGAGTTCGTATTGTCGGAAGTAACGACCATCCTGTTTGGGAATGCGGTTCCGGTGGCGCAATTGTCGTTATTCGAATTGAATTTGACCTGTCCGCTGATGGTATTCGGCAATAGGTCGGTCAGTTTTGTCGTAAAAATGATATTGCCGGGAAGTGTGGGTACCGGACAATTTGTACAAAGCGTATTGTCGTTCCAGCTAATCCAATAACTGCAAGAGACATAGGGCATTATTTCGACGCCATTAAAAACATAGCCCAAATCTACGTCGGCTTGGGTAATGTTGTGATAACCGTTCGCGACCCAGGCAAAATTGGTATCGCCCATTGGGGTATCCAATACCGCGTTATTGTCTGAAATGCCAAATTGGAAAGATCCATTGGCATAATTAACCTGATACATATAAATGATGCTGTCGCCAACATCGGCAACCGAATTATTATTGTTGTCCTGATAGGTATGCCAGATATTGAAATCTATATTGTATTGGAATGGAGTATAACTCGCCCCGTCGAGATAATAATCATATGGATCGCTCAGATCCGTGATTTCATTGCCGTCTGGTTTCGTGGCATGCACGAGTGCCTGGCTCATATCAATACAATTATTAATGCCACCACCAGGTTTATAAGCCGAAAAAGAGTACAAATTTTCTTCTCCCGGTGCGAGGCTTGGAATCGCGGTTCCCGGAACCTGGGTGTAATAAATTTCAAGATTGCTGCTGTCGAAGAGCGTGTTCGTAATGTAGATATTGGTGAGCGTCTGGTCGCCGGTATTCTTAATGGTGAAAGTGAACTGCAAAGTATTTTGGTCAAGGAAATAACCGTTCATGATCAATCCGATTGCCGGACCCAATACAGGTTTATCAGAATTTCCGGCGAATAAGAGGTTCATTGAAAAGAGAACAATCAGGAGTAATTTATGTTTCATAACGAATGTATTGGTTATTAAAGAGTTAAAAATATTATTTTTTGCCGGATATTTTACTTTTTACATGAAAATTATTTACAATCAAAAATACATTGCAGTAAATTCCATAAAAAAACCACCAGCACACGATATGTGTCCCGATGGTTTTATAGAAGAAAAGGCTTTGATTAATGCGCTTCCGTATATTTCTTAAAGTTATTCAGAATCGCCTGCCATCCGCCGCGCTGCATCTCTTCGGGATTGACATTTTCCATATCGAAGGTTTCGCTGATATGTGTCTTATTTCCTTCAGAAGTAAAGGTGATGGCAACCTTACGGCCGTCTTCGATCGTATAGGCGATACGCTTGTTTGGTACAACATCGGTATATTCGCCTCCAAAGTCGAAGCTCATGCTGCCATCCTTCGCCGCCATCGTGGTTGTAAATTTCCCGCCTTTGCGCAGGTCGTTTTCAGCTTTCGGCGCATGCCAGTCGTCGGATGGCTGGCACCATTTTGTGATGTGTTTCGGCTCAGACCAGTAAGCCCATACTTTTGCCACCGGAGCATTTACGGTCGCTTCAACGGTGATTTTTTGATTTTTAGTTTCCATGATTATTTTCTTTCAATGTTATTATATACAAAGATAAATAGCCAATTGATAGTCCAAGCGGTACGATAACGACATTTGAAGGCGGCATTTGCGAAAACCTCAAAAATTATTCGGCGTTCAATCCGGTGTAATCCTGATATTCCGGACCCAGCGGCACCATGCATTTCACATCATTGTCGCCGATGTACCATTCGAGGCAATAGCCGTTCGGGTCTACCTCATGCTGCGCGATCAATAGCTTGAAGGCGCGCTTGATGCTGCCGATATCCTGCATAAAATCCTTAATGAAGAAACTGTTATACGGACCGCTTTTAATGGTAAAAGTCTCTAATCCGTGGCCCATCGCTTCACCGGGTTCCAATTCTTCAGCGGCCGCCTTATAGATGATTTCGCCGTTCTCATTGGCTCTTGAAATCCCAAAGAAGCGCCTTCTTTCCTTTTCCTGCAATATGGCATGCAATTGTATGTGCGCACGCTCGACGCCATCGGGGAAACTGGTCGCCGTGACGCAGATGACTTTGATATCTTCTCCTAAAATAAAACTGTCCATGGGTGTTTTTTTTTGAATTTTAAATTTAATCAATTTTATAAAGATGCGAAACCGCTTTTGGATAAAATTGGCTTATTCTTTTACGAGTGCTTTTGAATACTGCACGCCGTCGATTTTTACCACGGCCTGATAGGTTCCGGAAGCAAGGCTTTCAATGTTGATCTGCTGTTCGAATTTCCCTTCGCTGGCCATTTTTGCCGGAATTTCGCGAACTTTTTTTCCGTCAAGGGCTATAAGGTCGATAGCGACGCTGCTGTTTTTATCGAGGTCGAGCGCAATGGTAACAATCGCTTCCGATGGATTTGGATAGATCGCATAACCGAATTTATTTTCGGCAGAAGCCACAGCCACACCAAGTCCGGTCTTATTAATAGTCCAGGTAACCGAATGCACATGTAGCGCCGCATGGTTGTCAACGCGAACCAATTCGGTTTCATCCACGACAGAAGCCGTCAATGTATGGATTCCCAAAGGCAGCATATTCGGGTCCACTTGAAAAGTTTCGCTGTTGCTGTCGAAAATGCTCGTATCCAATTGCCATTTGATGTGGAGCGTGTTCGGCTCGGGTTTCATCAGTTCTGAAAGATTGAAATCGAGCAAGGCTTCCGAGGATTCAATATTAAGCGACGTCGGCGTATATTCCACAATCGGGTTGGCCAGCACATGGATTTTTTCAATAATGGTTTCCTTGCAAACCCGGCAATACGGGACGCCGTAAATTTCCATCTTACAGCTCATGTGCGTCGGCTTATACCACAAAGCCGTATTTCCGCCACAGCAATAATTCTCGATACCGATATCGGTGATGTCGTCTGTGAGCCAGTTTTTCCATTTGATGAGATTGGGATTGGATTGCTGCGTCATGTTCGGCCGCTCCGAAAAATAATTGTCACCGGCGTAATATTCATCGGCGAGATTCGCAAAGGAATGCGCCATTTCGTGTGCGGTCACATCATAAGCGCCTTCATCTGCCGTACAAGTCGCCCAGCTTCCGCCGCTTCCGCCATAGTAAGGCGTGTTGGCCAGAATCATGACCTGATCGTAATTGGGCATATTTGCTGCCAATACGCTCGCAATGGCCGAATTGAATTGTGGAACGACCAGCCTATGGATGCCGATGTAATCAAAACGGCAGCCGAAATAAGTAGTCGGGCTCGATACCGGAACCGCCGGGAAAGCTGTATTGCAATCGCTTGCGGTATTGGCATGTTTGGTTCCCGATTGTGCAGAAATGACCTTTATCGCAAATACATTGAAGTAATTCTTATAATTGGACCACGGTTCCTGGCCAAGAAGGTAATCGGTGAGATTGGTGGCTTTCCCGATAAAATCGTCCTGCTGCGCTGCCGTGAATCCGTCGCCCATGACCACGAGATTGATAAATTTATCCGAATCGCCTTTGTATTGCAGCGTGTCTACGTCAAATATTTGTGCATTTGCGGCAAATTGCAAAAGGCAAACCGTCAAGGCAAAGTAGATTTTTCTCATAAGTTACAGGTTCAGGGTTAACAGTTCTTTTTTCGGGCAGCTTTTCCCGTTTTCGAAGATGCGGATTTCATTCTGATTTCCTTTGGTCTGGATTCGGATAAAAAATTCCTCGGCATCGACTTCGGCATCCTTAAAAGTATATTTATTGTCATCGCCCAAATATTCTACGTGTTTGTATAATGGATGGCTGATGGTAAATGTTTTTGCAAGGGTTCCGTTTTGGAATAGCTCGACAGTCAGGAAATTGGGCGTATCGGCGTTTGTGTCCGATCCTTTTTTGACTTTACCGCTGGCTTTTGTCTTTCCGATTAGCGAAATTTTGTTCTCATGCGCAACCGGATCCTTCTCCATTTTAAAGGATAAAAAAACAATTGCTTCCTGCTGATCCGGTATTATTGCAACTGTCCCGTCCTCCGGAATTCTTGAAGTTCCGCAGGAAAGGAAAAGTGCCGCCAGCCATACAAATAAATAAGGACGCATAAGTTAAGTTCTTTTTCAAATATAGGAAATCCACAGCATTTATGGCATAAAAAAAGCCCCAACCGGGGCTTTAAAATTATTGTTTCTGTAAGAAATCGTGCAGTCTGCCGACAAAATGTGTCCAGCCGCTGTTGAAACTGGCTTTAGAAAAGTCGGGATATTTTTCCGATTCGAACGATTCTGTAACGCTATGCGTTAGCGTGAGTTTTGTCTTTTCGCCTTCGCCTTCCAATTCAAAACTGATGATGGAATTTCCGGGAAAGCCGCCATATTTCCACGAATAGGCTATTTTTTTCATCGGGATCGCTTCGGTCACTTTCCACATATGCGGATAATCATTGCCGTTGTGATGAACAATAAATTCGGTTTCAAAACCCACTTTTGGCTCGAAAGATTCCATCATCGGAAAATACCATTGCTGCATTTGCTTCGTGTCTGTAAGGGCTTTCCAGACTTTTTCGACCGGAGCGTCATAAGTGCGCTCGAGTACCAGGCTGTCATTTTTCATGTTATAAAGATTTAAATTATTTTTTTTTGATCTGTTTCTTTTTTGAGGAAATCCCCCAGCGCATCGAGTTTCGTGTTCCAGAATTCGCGGTATTGCTCAATCCATTGCGAAACCTCGTTGAGTTGGGCCAGGTTGGGTTCGCAATAGCGCTCGCGGCCTTGCTGCCGGATAATTACCAATCCGCATTCCGTCAGGATTTTGATGTGCTTCGAAATCGCCGGCCGGCTAACATCGAATTTTTCGGCAACCGAATTCAGGTTCAACGGCTGTTTGGTAATCATACCGATAATTTGACGCCGGGTTGGGTCGGCTATGGCCTGGAATACGTCTCTTCTCATGATTCGGGTTAATTAGGTTACCATTCGGTTACAAATATATAAGAAACCTTTTGGTTACGCAAATTTTTTTAAGGGAATTTACGCTGCCTTAACATTCGGAATAAAATCTTACATTTGTTTTCCTCAATTTCACAATGAAAAATTTGCCTTCAAAATGAAAAAGATTTACCAATTTATCCTGACTTTATTTTTTGTAGTGTATTCGGGGTCAGTCTTCAGCCAGGATTTTGCCGATAGCAATTTGCCGATTGTGATTATCAACACCGATATCAATCCAGATACGAACCAGCCCTTTGAAATTCCCGACGACCCGCGCGTTCTGGGGAACATGAAAATCATCAAACATACTGACGGTACGCGGAATTACCTCACCGACCAGAACACCGCGGCTTTTTTAAATTACAACGGCCGGATCAGTATTGAAATACGCGGCTCGACTTCACAGATGTTGCCCAAAAAGCCTTACGGGCTGACGACATTGCAGGCCGACAATACGAGCAATAATAATGTGAGCCTTTTGGGAATGCCAAGTGAGAATGACTGGGTTTTAAATTCGCTAGCCTTTGATCCGTCGCTGATCAGGGATTATCTGTCCTATAATATGTCGCGCCAGATGGGAAATTATGCACCGCGGACCGAATATTGCGAGGTTATAGTCAATGGCGATTATAAAGGATTGTATATTTTGCAGGAAAAAATCAAGGCCGATTCGAACCGCGTCAATGTCATAAAAATCACGACGGCCGACAATACGATGCCCAACATTTCAGGCGGTTACATCACCAAATCCGATAAGACTACTGGCGGCGATCCTGTTGCCTGGCAGATGAGCTCTTATGCGGGAACCACCGATTTTCTCCATGATTTGCCAAAACCCGAAGAGGTGACCACGCAGCAGGATGCGTACATCCATACTTGTTTTAGCAGTCTTGCGGCGACTTCACACAGCAATAATACCAGCACTACAAACGG
>DATHGE010000315.1:0-4831 GCA_035317805.1 Flavobacterium sp.
TTTTCTCCCAAAGCGATGACTTCATTGACCTTACACTCAAATTGCACCGGAGATTCCGAAACACGGTACGGCTTTACGATATCCGAAGGGATTTTCGTGAGTCCGGATTTGACGAACTCATCGACGCCTTCCGCATATTCCGTGCTCGAAAGCGACGCCTGCTGCACGATGCTGAAATCGACGATATTGATGACAACTTCTTTGGTGGCGAGCACATTTTCAAGCGTGTGTTTGGTCGTATTGTCGCGGACGCGCCTTGCGGGCGAAAAAATCAGGATCGGCGGATTGGCGCTAAAGACATTGAAAAAGCTAAACGGCGACAGGTTTGGCTTTCCGGAGGCGCTCATCGTACTTGCAAAAGCAATCGGCCTCGGCGCCACGGCACTTTGCAGATATCCGTGTAATTTGGCGGTCGAAATATCTTTTGGATTGATGCTGATCATGTAGTTTTCACTTTGGACAAAAATAGGAAATCGGGTTTAGAAAGTTTGATTTTGTTGTTATGACTTATTAACCAAATGGATGAAAATGCCCTAGCCCGGATGGCAGCGGAAATCCTTTTTGTGGCTGTCATTGCGAGCGCAGCGTGGCAATCTGCCGCAGAAAAGATTGCAGCATACAGCCGGAACAGCTCCTGAACAAACACCAGGTAACCTCAGCAGATTGCTTCGCCTTGCTCGCAATGACGACGCACACAATTACGCTTCAAATATTTCGTTATCTTTAACCCACACTCGAGGCGCAGCCGAACTGTTGGAGCGCAGCGGAAAAAATTACGACCTATGCAGTTTTCGGAAAGAAAAAATGTGACGCGATGGGCACTTACGGCCGCGTCTTTTATCATTATCATCCTGATCCTTTGGAATACCTATACTTTTTTCCAGATTTTTAAGAACGAGGAACGCGTGAAGATGGAACATTGGGCCGAGGCGCTCAAATCGGTCAACAACGCCAATGAAAGCACTGATCTCGAGTTGCCGCTGAGCATCATGAACCACAACAAGACCATTCCGATTATCCTGACGAACGACAAGGACAGCATCATGAGCACGGCCAATGTGGGCGACCAGATCGTGAAGCAAACGAAAGAGGAACGGGCGTTCCTGACGAAACTCAAGAAAGAAAACGACCCGATTAAGATGGAATATTTGCCGGGGAAATTCCAGTATATCTATTATGGCGATTCGTCGCTGCTCAACAAACTGAAATACTATCCGGTTGCTTTGGTTTTGATTATTGTATTGTTTGGCGCATTGGTGTATAACTTTTACAAAAGCACCAAAATGGCGACGCAGAACAAGCTTTGGGCCGGAATGGCAAAAGAGACGGCGCACCAGATCGGGACGCCATTGTCATCGCTGATTGGCTGGATCGAGATCATGAAAGCCGACAATGTGGATGAGACGACCGTTGCCGAAATCGAAAAGGACATTGTAAGATTGCAGACGATAACGGACCGCTTCTCGAAAATCGGTTCTGAGCCGGTGCTTGAAAAACAGGACATTATTGCGGCGACACAGGAATCGTATGATTATCTGCAGTCGCGGTTTTCTAAACAGGTACATTTCTCGTTTAAGGCGCCGAAAAAACCGGTGATGGTTTCGCTCAACACCGCTTTGCACAGTTGGACGATTGAAAATCTGGTGAAAAATGCTATTGATGCCATGAAAGGCAAAGGAAAATTGTCGGTGGTGATTGTGGATGAAGGGAATTTCGTAAAGATAAAGGTTTCCGACAGCGGAAAAGGTATTCCGAAAAACCAATACAAAAGTGTTTTCGAACCCGGATTTACGACCAAGAAACGCGGCTGGGGTTTGGGATTATCGCTTACAAAAAGAATTGTAGAAGAATACCACAAGGGAAAAATAAAAGTATTGACATCCGAAGTGAATAAAGGAACGACGATGCAGGTTTCGTTTAAGAAGGAATAAAAAAAGCTGATTTCAATCCGGAAATCAGCTTTTGTTTTTGAGCCATTAGTATCTTAACGGTTTATTTTATAAATTGGCAGCAATCGCTTTTGCCAAATCTTCAAATTCTTCTTTAGACATGGTTGTTTTTCTTTGGAAACGCATATCGTCCATATCCTGAAGCGGAATCAGATGCACATGCACGTGCGGCACTTCAAGTCCGACCACAGCGACGCCAATCCGTTTGCATTCGACCGTTTTTTCCAGTGCTTTTGCCACTTTTCGTGAGAATTTCATCAATTCGACATAATGGTCTTCCTCCATATCGAAAATCTTATTGATTTCCTGTTTCGGAACGCAGAGCGTATGCCCTTTCGCGTTCGGGTTGACATCAAGAAATGCGATAAAACCGTCGTTCTCGGTGATTTTATAGCTTGGGATTTCGCCGTTGATGATTTTGGTGAAGATGCTCATAGTTCGGGATTTAGTCTCTTGAAACCTCGAGGATTTCGAATTTGAGTATGCCGTTCGGAACGGTAATTTCCGCGACTTCTCCTGCTGATTTTCCAAGCAATCCCTTGCCGATTGGCGAGGTTACTGAGATTTTCCCGGTTTTCAAATCGGCTTCGCTTTCGGCTACCAGAGTATATTTCATTTCCATACCGTTTGCCTGATTCTTGATTTTGACATTCGACAAAACCAATACTTTGGAAACATCCAATTGTGATTCGTCGATCAATCTGGCATTGGAATGGACCTCTTCCAGCTTGGCGATTCTCATCTCAAGCAAACCTTGCGCTTCCTTGGCTGCGTCGTATTCTGCATTTTCAGACAAATCACCTTTGTCGCGTGCGTCTGCTATATCCTGCGATGCTTTTGGGCGCATCACGCTTTTTAAATGATCTAATTCTTCCCGTAATTTTTTTAATCCTTCTGCTGTGTAATAAGATACTGCGCTCATATTTTCCTCATTTATATAAATAGAAAAAATCCCATCTCGACGGGATTCTTTGTGCAAATATAGTTTAATTTTTTAGTCTATAATTAAATGTTAATCATATCGAATCCAAAGTTAAATAAATTAAATTTGTTTCCGTCATTGTTTTAATAAATTTTAAAATGAAAAAATACGTTTTTATCCTTTTGCTGATGCCTTTCCTTTTCTCGTGCGACCACGATTCCGATACGCGCAACACCAATCCTTTTATTCCCGACTATTCTTTTTCTGTTACCATCAACATGAATCTTCCGGCCTACAGCGGATTGCATTCGGCACTGAATCCGGTTGCTGTAAATATTGAGGGTGCCGGCGTGAGCGGATTGATCCTGATGAAAATTTCCGATACCGATTACCGCGCCTGGGAAGCCAATTGCCCCAACCAATATCCGAGCGCCTGCTCCAGATTGACTATCGAGGGAACGAATGCCAAATGTCCCTGCGATGGATTGGTTTACAGCCTGTTTACGGGTGTTGGCGGCGGCGCTTACACCATGAAGCCTTACCGGGTCGAGATTCTCAGCGATGCGCTTCGCGTCTACAATTAAAAAATCCTGACCGCTTTCGCCATCAGGATCTTTAACTAAAATAAAATAATCTAAAACTTAACGGTCAGCCCGGTGAGGAAGTTGATTCCCGCCTGCGGGTAGTAAAAACTCTCGGTGATCGGGTTGTCATTCGAACCCAACGGCCTGTAATAATAGCTGTATGTGTAGCCATTGGAAACATATTTCTCATCGAAGATATTATTCACCAGAATATTGACGGCGATTTCGCCAATCCATTTGGGTTTCCATCGGAAAGACGCGTTGAAATTGTTGATGAAATATGCGTCCATGCTTTTACT
Organism: Flavobacterium sp.; assembly: GCA_035317805.1. Lineage (GTDB taxonomy): Bacteria > Bacteroidota > Bacteroidia > Flavobacteriales > Flavobacteriaceae > Flavobacterium. The sequence continues at coordinate 3,755 of DATHGE010000315.1, forward strand.
GTCCGAACCCGTATTATCAAGGAATTGCTTTCCCGTATATTTCGAAATGAAACCAAACGACAAGCCCTGAATTGGCGTGAACAACAAGGTGCTTCCCGCAGTTGCCTCAGGTGAAAAGGCAATGTCGGTATTTTTATACACGGTCGAAACCGGCGCATAAACCACCGTTTCAAACGTATCCGGATCGTACTGCGAATCGTAGACGAGATAATTGTATTCCCTGATCTTATTCTGGCTCAAAGTCGCATTCACATCCCAGCGCAGCTGCCTGACGAACTGATAACCCGCCTGAATCTCAATCCCGGCCCTGTAACTTTTCGGCACATTCTGGCGGATGGCATCGCCCACATCGTCCAAAGCGCCGGTGAGTACGAGCTGGTTGTTGTAATTCATGTAATACAAATTGGCCGAGAGCAGAAAATCTTTGCTTTTGAATTTATAGCCCAACTCATAATCGATAAGCTGTTCAGAAACGGGCTTGATCGGATTTTTAGTCAAATCGTCGCCGTTGGGTTCTTTATTGGCCACCGCCGCCGAACCGTAAACCATGCTTTTGTCATTGAGCAAATAAGTCAATCCTGCTTTCGGGTTGAAAAAAGAATATTTTTCAGAAACATTTAAGGATTTCAAATCAGAATTCAGGCCGTCGGCGGTGTAATAAACATCGCGGAATTGCACGTCGGCAAAAGCGATCAATTTCGAAGTGAGCTCATATTCCGCTTTTCCATACACATTAAAATCTTCCTTATCGCCATTGCTTTGGTAGTATTTCGACCCGATCGGTAGCGAGGTTGGGAAAGAATCCCAAATGACTTCGCCAAAATGAATCCCGTCGTAGCGATTGTAACCACCGCCAAGAAATAAGCCCAGTTTGTCTTTTTTGTAATTGAGTGAATACACGAGTGCGTAGAAATCGCTGTTGGCCCATTTCCTTCGGATTACGTCGCCTTCTTCGGCTGCATTCGGACTTGTTGGAAAATATTCCTCCACCGATTCGCCGGGTTTGTATTCTTCGTAATAGCCTTTGCCTCGCGTGTAATTGCCCGAAATATTTCCCGACAAATAAGCATTGAACTT
>DATHGE010000316.1:0-3164 GCA_035317805.1 Flavobacterium sp.
ATCGGCGTCCGCAAATATTTTCCGCAAACCAATTGCAACAGCAAAAATTTCCGCGCAAAAAAATAAAAAAATTGTAGTCGAAATGACTTTTACGCTTCAGTTTCTTTGAGTTCGTGTAGCTCAAGTGCGATTGCCGCTAACTCCCTTATATCTCCACAAACAACTCGCAAATACAACACACCGTTGTGGGATTGTGGTGGTTAAAGGATAAGTTATAGATGCTAATATAGACAATTTTATAAATCATCAAACGGACTCTTTACTTTTTGTATTCCAATCGTACTCACATGAGTGTAAATTTCTGTTGTACGGCTGCTGTTATGCCCGAGAATTTCCTGAATGTGCCGCAAATCTGTTCCACTCTCAAGTAAATGTGTGGCAAAACTGTGCCGGAGCCAGTGCAAACTGACCGGTTTTTGAATATTGGCTTTTTGGACAGCCGATTTTAAAACTGCCGACAGACTTCGGGCATCGTAGCTCTCTCCGGGCGTGTAGCCTTCGAACAGCCAGGTTTTTGGCTTATAACAACTGTAATAATCACGCAGCATTAACAAAATCCGTGGCGAAAGCGGTACAATCCGGTCTTTTCTACCTTTAGCCTGGCGAATAATAATCAAGTTGCGCTGGGAGTCGATATCGAGCGGCTTCAGGCTCAGCAACTCACTCCGTCGAAGTCCGCAACTGTATATCAAGCAAAGCATCGTGCGGTGCTTGATATTTCGATGCGCACTCAGGATCATCTTGACTTCTTCCTTGCTTAAAACATTCGGTAGAAGCTTCGGGTTCTTTGGGCGATGGATTTTCTCAATGACCATTTTTCTTTCTTCAATCGTTACAAAAAAAAGTTTGATGGCATTTACAACCTGATTCTGGTAGGAAGCCGACAAATTGTTACGCAAAATCCGCTCGTTGTTGTATGTGATAACGTCTTCGTTGGTAATCTCAGCGATGCGCTTCTCGTTAAAAAAACGCAGGAATGATACCAATGCTTCTGTATAGGTCTTAATTGTATTCTGACTGTACCGCTTTGAATTCAGCCAATTTTTAAACCTTTCAACCGATTCCTGGTGACGGAACTCAAATGGAAGTCCTAATTTAAAACGGTTGCGGTTGTCGGTTGTGTCGGGAACATGCCACAACTTTCGGGATTGGCTCCATTGGCCGCCGATTTTCTGGATCCTGACGATCAAATCGTAATTTTTTTCAAATTCAACCGCAATACGGCTTTCCCCTTTGTGCTTGATTATTTTGGCTTTCCAATTCATTTCCTGGCTTTTATGCTATAAATATAAGAAAAAAAAGCATCAGGGAATTACGTGCTTTGTGTCGATTTTCAGGAGCATGTCCCGATTTTTCGGGAAGCTATTTCCTGCCATACGCTGCAATCTTTTATTTAGATTTCCCCTCCGCTGCGCTTCGGGGCAATCCAAAAAAAGGATTTCCGCTGCTGTCAGGGCTAGGGCAGTTTCTTCAATAGCAAAATCATTCCACAAAAAAATCCGTCCTGCTTTCACAAAACGGATTTTATATCTAACAATTACGAGCCAAACTCATAACTCATAATTTATAAATCATAACGATTACAAGTGAATCACCTCGCCATAAGCATCGGCCGCAGCTTCCATAATCGCCTCGCTCATCGTCGGGTGCGGGTGGATCGATTTGATGATCTCATGTCCGGTCGTTTCGAGTTTCCGCGCTACGACAGCTTCCGCAATCATATCGGTTACGCCGGCGCCAATCATGTGGCAGCCCAGCCATTCGCCGTATTTGGCATCAAAGATCACTTTTACGAAACCGTCTGAAGCGCCCGAAGCTTTCGCTTTTCCGGAAGCCGAGAACGGGAATTTCCCGATTTTGAGTTCGTATCCTTTTTCTTTCGCCTGTTTTTCGGTCAGGCCTACCGAAGCGATTTCAGGCGACGCATAGGTACAACCCGGAATGTTTCCGTAATCGATCGCATCTACGTGCAATCCTGCAATTTTCTCTACGCAGGTGATGCCTTCCGCCGAAGCGACATGCGCCAAAGCCGGACCCGGAACCACATCGCCGATGGCATAGTAACCCGGAATATTGGTCTGGTACCAGTCGTTCACCAGGATTTTGTCGCGGTCGGTAGCGATGCCGCATTCTTCGAGCCCGATATTTTCGATATTGGTCTTGATCCCAACCGCCGAAAGTAATATTTCAGCTTCAATAATTTCTTCACCTTTTGCCGTTTTCACGGTTGCTTTTACGCCGCTTCCTGAAATATCGATTTTCTCGACAGAAGAATTCGTCATGATTTTAACGCCCGCTTTTTTCATCGAACGCTCCATTTGCTTAGAGATATCTTCGTCTTCTAAAGGAACGACATTCGGCAGGAATTCGACGACAGTGACTTCTGTTCCCATCGAATTGTAGAAATGGGCAAACTCAACGCCGATTGCGCCAGATCCCACAACGATCATCGATTTCGGCTGCGCAGGCAAATTCATCGCCTGTCTGTAACCGATCACTTTGACGCCGTCCTGCGGCAGGTTCGGCAATTCACGCGAACGCGCGCCGGTTGCAATAATGATATGGTCGGCGGAATATTCGGTTGTATTTCCGTCGGCCGCTTTCACGTCTATTTTCTTGCCCGGTTTGAGTTTTCCGGTGCCTTCGATCACGTCGATCTTATTTTTTTTCATCAGGAAAGTCACGCCTTTGCTCATGCCGTCGGCAACGCCACGCGAGCGCGCAATCACGGCGCCGAAATCCTTGTCAAACGAAGGGACGGTGAGCCCATAGTCGGAAGCGTGTTTGAAGTAATCAAAAACCTGTGCCGATTTGAGCAACGCTTTTGTTGGGATACAGCCCCAGTTAAGGCATACGCCGCCCAGGTTTTCTTTCTCGATTACGGCTACCTTAAAGCCCAATTGCGACGCCCGGATGGCAGTGACATAACCGCCCGGGCCGCTTCCTAAAACTATAATATCGTATTTCATGTCTGTATTTTTCTAAAATTATTTGCGAGTACGAAATTAGGTATTTATTTGCTTACTGAAAAGTTTAGCAGGCACAAAGTTTTCTAAAACGGCTCATTTACATTCCATACTTTTTTAATGACAGAAACAATCGTCGTCGCAATGATTGCCCCCGAAAAAGCCAGGAAAATATCTTTCTGTGCATCCCAGATGTCA
>DATHGE010000317.1:0-3711 GCA_035317805.1 Flavobacterium sp.
CATACACCCTTTGTTGCCCCAATCGACGATGAGTATGCCTGTAATTCTTATGCACTTCCGGCTTTGGCGGTTGGTACCTACTATACCGGCCCGGGCAAAACCGGAATCCTGCTCCATGAAGGAGATGTCATTTCGGCTACACAGACTTTATATGTGTATGCAGAAACAGGGACAGTCCCGAATTGCAGTGACGAGAAAAGTTTTACAGTAAACGTCTTTAACGTAGACGAATTGCCAGATGTAACGACCTGCGAAAGCTATACGCTGCCCGCGTTGACCATCGGAAAATACTATACCGGACCAGGTGGAACGGGAACATTGCTGCAAGCCGGACAGTCACTTAACAGTACACAGACAGTTTACATCTATATGACCTCGCCTTTCCTGCCGGTTTGCCATGACGAAAGTTCATTCGACGTCACGATCGTTCCAGAACCGGTCGCTTATTCGATCCCTACAACACTTACGACCGTTTGTGATGAGGATGGCAATAACGACGGCATTACGACATTTATCCTGACCGACCTCAACACGATTGTTTTAGGAAACCAGACAGCGCCTGAGTTTACGATAGCTTACTATGCTACTTTGGCAGACGCCACCGCACAGCTCAATCCGATTACATCAACAACCGACCAGCTTGCTTTTGTTAGGGTCAGCAACACGTTAACTGCAAATTGCTTTGCCGTGAGGGCGATATCCATTCTGGTGAATAAGATTCCGGAGCCGACACCGGTTCCTGGCATTATCTGCTATGATACCGTAAACGAGATTTTGCTGAATCCATATACCATCACAAGCGGACTGAGCGCTTCGAACCATACTTTCCAATGGTTCAATGAAGCCGGAGACCTTGTTGGAACCGGAAGCAGCTACACCGCATTATTGCCGGGAGAATATTCTGTAATTGCGACCAACTCGCTCACAGGATGCCCATCGGCTGAAACATTTGTAACCGTTTCGCCATCGCAGCCGGCGGTAATCAGCTATAGTATAACCGACGATTTTGAAGACAACCAGGTGGTGACTATTGAAGCGGTAGGCGAAGGCGGTGATTACGAATACCAATTGGATTTCGGTCCGTGGCAAGACAGCAATATTTTCGAAAATGTCCCATCGGGAACGCACCTGATAACGGTCAGGGATAAGAATGGCTGCGGCAATTCGACTTCCCAGGCACTTGTGGTCAATTATCCGAAGTTCTTTACGCCAAATGGAGACGGTTTCCATGACACGTGGAATATCATCGACCTGAAGGCGCAGATGAATGCGAAGATCAACATCTTTGACCGCTATGGAAAATTCCTTACGCAGATCAGGCCAAACGGCGCAGGCTGGGACGGAACTTTTAACGGCCAGGCCATGCCATCGACAGATTACTGGTTTGTCGTAAATTATGAAGAAGACGGCATTTCAAAAGAATTCAAAGCACATTTCGCGATGAAACGATAAATAATCCCAACACCCTATTCCCCAAATCTTTATAAAGCCTCCGAAATTCCGGGGGCTTTTTATTTGAAAAAGTCGAAATTTTCTGTAACATTTGCAAAGCTTTAAAGTCTAAAACCATAATCAGATATAAAATCATCAATCATGAATCTAAAACTCCTTTTATTGTGCTTTTTCGGAAGCTTATTTTCGATGCAGGCACAGAAAAACGGAACCCTTTCCGGAAAAGTAACCGACAAAAACAATGCTCCGATTGCTTACGCGAGCATCGTCCTTAAAGAAGCCGACAAAATCATTACCGGTGGAATCACCGACGACAGCGGGCTTTTTGAAATCAAAAATCTCGAACTCAAAAACTATAAGGTCGAAATCCAGTTCATCGGCTATAAAACCTTCAGCAGCAAAGCCGATTTTACCTCAGGCCAGAAAAACATTTCGCTTAACAAAATCATCCTTGACGAAGAAGCCACGCAATTATCGGGGGTTGATGTCATTGCCGAACGCTCTACCATCGAGCAGAAAATCGACCGCAAGGTCATCAATGTCGGGAAAGACCTTACTACGGCCGGGGCGACCGCTTCAGACATCATGAACAACATTCCGTCCGTAAATGTCGACCAGGATGGGAAACTGTCTCTGCGCGGCAACGAAAACGTCCGGGTTCTAATCGATGGGAAACCAACCAATATTGACGCGGCGCAATTGCTCAAGCAGATTCCGTCTACCTCGATTAAGAAGATTGAACTCATTACGAATCCGAGTGCGAAATACAATCCTGAAGGTATGTCGGGCATCATCAACATCGTGCTGCACAAAAATGCGAATGACGGTTTCAATGCGAGTATCAATACAGGTTTGACTTTTGCCAAGACGCCAAAATCCAACAGTTCGATCGACCTGAATTACCGCACCGGAAAAGTGAATTTCTTCGGGAATTACGGGAACAACTTCGGAAACCAGTACAACGAAGGGCTGATCAACAGGCGCGACAGTCTGATTCGCCAGGATATCGACATCAAAAACGTCAACAAGACGCACCTGTTCAAGATCGGGATGGATTATTACATCAATGACAAGAACACGATTTCTGTTTATACCAACCAGAATTATTTCTCCGGTACCGGCTATATCGACACCGATTATTACTATTTCCTGAATCCGGAAAACGACCTGAACTCCCGTGATAAATATGTAAAGGACAACAACAGCGGCGCCTACAATATCGCCTACAAGCACTTGTTTGAAAAGGAAGGCCATACATTGGATTTCGAAGCCAATTACAACGACTCCCAAAACACGCAGGACATTTACTTCAACAGAGACAGGACGCCGTATGATTTATCCGATGCCAACCTGTTGTACCGCGATTATATCCTCGACGACCGCACGACTACAGTTGTAAACCTTGATTATGTGAATCCGCTTACGGAGAAATCGACGCTCGAACTCGGTGCCGAATCGCGCACGATAAGGACAGACAATACCTATCGGACTTCGGGTGTTTTCGTACCCAATTCGATTTATTCCTACAATCTTGATATTTATTCGGCTTATGTAACTTTTGGGCAGAAATTCAAAAAAATCAGCTACCAGCTCGGCGCGCGTTTCGAAAGTTATAAAGTCGACGCACAACTCAACGGAACAACCGCGTATAAAGACGATTACCTGACGGTATATCCTTCGGCATACCTGACATATGCGTTGAACGAAAAGAATAATTTCCAACTGAGCTACAGCCGCCGTGTAGACAGGCCGAGTCTGGAGCAGACCAAACCGATTCCGGAATTCAGTACGGCAAAATTGATTTCGATCGGAAATCCGAGCCTTGATCCGCAATTTACCAATTCGGTAGAACTCAATTATACAAGAACGATTGATAAAGGATCGATCACCGGAGGTGTTTTCTACCGATTGATCAACGACGAAATCAGCAGGATTCTGTATCCGAATCCCGACAGCCCGGGCGACCAGTTTATGAGTTTCGACAATTACGACAACAATACCGCGTTTGGCTTTGAATTGTCTGCCAATTATAAGATCAATTCATGGTGGGACATCCAGCCGGCCATCGATTATTCAAGCATCAACCAGCAAGGTGTGGTAAGCATTTTACGTCCGGGAACGCCCGACACTTTTGACGCGACTACCGAAGAGATTACGGCGAGCGCTTTTAATGCGAGAATGAACAGCAACTTCAAGGCGACAAAAAATATCCGTTTCCTTTTGTTCGGGTTTTACCGCGGCGGTGTTGACGGCATCCAG
>DATHGE010000318.1:0-2644 GCA_035317805.1 Flavobacterium sp.
AGCGCCCGCAAGAATCAGGGAAATGGAAACGATCAGGTAATTCGAATAATTTTTCTGCACAGAATCCCAAAGCCAGTAACCGATTGCGGTGACCGCGAAAAGCCTGAAAACTGTCAGGAACAGCTTGCCGTATTCGCCCGGAATTTTCGTGCCCCAGGCCATGCCTTCATTTTCGATAAAAATAATCCTGAACCATTTGAAAATGCGGACCTCTTCTTCGTAAAGGAAATTGGTTTTGATGTAGATTTTTACAACCTGATCAACAAGCAAGACGATGAAAATGAGCAGATAAGCTTTTCTTAATGACATTTTGAATTTTTTACTGGCGCAAAAGTAACATTATTTTCCAAAAAAAACGCCCCGTGAGGAGCGTTAATTATTTTATAATAAACTGATTATCGTTGCAGGTTTTTCGCCTCGATGCTCATTGTAGCATGCGGGACGATTTTCAATCTTTCCTTACCGATCAGTTTTCCGGTCACTTTACAGATGCCGTAGGTTTTGTTCTCGACACGGAAAAGCGCGTTCTTTAAATCGCGGATAAACTTTTCCTGACGGATGGCCAGTTGGGAATTCGCTTCCTTAGACATCGTTTCCGAACCTTCTTCGAATGCCTTGAACGTTGGCGACGTATCGTCGGTGCCGTTATTCAGGTCATTCATATAGGCGCTTTTTATCAAGTCTAAATCGGCTTTGGCCTTGTCAATTTTTTTAAGGATAATTTCTTTGAACTCTGCTAAATCAGCATCTGAGTATCTTGCAATTTCATCTACCATGTTTGTTTTATTTTGAAATTAATATTTTTATTTTGATGTCATCGAACTCGACATCGGTGCCCGAAGATAATGTATCTGAAAAGCTAATAGTTTCAGTTAACGTCTCAGATTTTATATAATCTGCATTTGCTGTCACTGCTTCTTTCAATATATTGTTGCCTGTTGCCAGGATTTGTACGTTAATCTTGTCGGTTACCTCAAACCCCGAATCTTTTCTGAGGTTCTGAATCCTGTTGACCAATTCCCTCGCGATGCCTTCTTTCTTAAGTTCCTCGCTGATAGTGATATCGAGCGCCACCGTGATATTTCCCGAATTGGCAACGAGCCAGCCTTCAATATCCTGCGATGTGATTTCCACATCTTGTAATGATAAAATTATACTATTTCCGGATATTTCAATATTTGCTACGCCGAGGCTTTCCATCTGCGCGATCTGTTGCTGCGTAAAGTCTTGTATTTGCTTGGAAACCAGTCCCATATCCTTTCCGAAACGCGGCCCTAAAGTCTTGAAATTCGGCTTGATCTGTTTCACTAAAATCCCCGATGCGTCGTCTAAAAGTTCTATTTCCTTAACGTTCACTTCGGCTTTTATAAGGTCGGAAATGGCTTCGATCTCTGCCCTTTGCTTCGCGTCAAGTACCGGAATCATTACCTTTTGCAGCGGCTGGCGCACTTTAATCATCTCCTTCTTTCGCAGTGATAAAACCAGTGACGAAATCGTTTGGGCTTTCTCCATTTTAGACTCTAACGTTTTATTAACATATTTGTCAACACTTTTTGGGAATTCGGCCAAATGTACGCTGTCAAAATTTTCTGACATTGTGCGCTGTGTTAAGTCTCTATAAAGGTTGTCCATGAAAAACGGCGCAATCGGCGCGCTGAGTTTACTTATGGTTAACAGGCAGGTGTATAAAGTTTGGTAAGCGGCAATCTTATCGGCTGCGTATTCGCCTTTCCAAAAGCGTCTCCTGCACAGGCGAACGTACCAATTACTCAGGTTTTCCTGTACAAAATCGGAAATCGCGCGCGCAGCTTTGGTCGGTTCGTAATCGGCATAAAAGCTGTCGACCTCTTTTATTAAGGTGTTCAGTTCGGAAATAATCCATTGGTCGATTTCAGGTCTTTCATTGATTGGTATTTCGGCTTCTTCATACCTGAATCCATCGATGTTCGCGTATAACGCAAAGAACGAATACGTATTGTATAAAGTGCCGAAGAACTTGCGGCGTACCTCAGCGATGCCTTCGATGTCGAATTTCAAATTGTCCCACGGGTTGGCATTGGAAATCATATACCAGCGCGTAGCGTCGGCGCCGTATTCTTCAATCGTCTTGAAAGGATCGGTGGCGTTGCCCAGACGTTTGGACATTTTCTGTCCGTTTTTGTCCAATACCAAACCATTCGAGACTACATTCTTATAGGCGATTTTGTCAAAAACCAGCGTTCCGATGGCATGCAAAGTATAAAACCAACCGCGGGTCTGGTCTACGCCTTCTGCGATGAAATCGGCCGGAAAATCTTTATTCTCTTCAATCTTGTCCCTGTTCTCGAACGGGTAATGCCATTGTGCATACGGCATTGCGCCCGAATCAAACCAAACGTCGATGAGGTCGGTTTCGCGTGCCATCGGTTTTCCGGATTTGGAAACCAATGTGATCGCATCCACGACGTTTTTATGCAGGTCGACAATATCGTAATTGGCTTCGCTCATGTTTCCGCTCTCAAAACCCTTGAATGGATTTACGGATTGGAAGCCGGCGTGGATTGATTTCTCGATTTCATTGTACAATTCTTCGACCGAACCGATGATGATTTCCTCGGTCTTGTCTTCCGTTCTCCAGATCGGCAGCGGAATGCCCCAGTAACGC